>DAOMFR010000018.1:55972-64801 GCA_035429885.1 Blastocatellia bacterium | reverse complement strand
GGAAGCAGTTGCTACCCCAAGCGCCATTTTTGATTTTTACAATCTGTTGAAGACTTCGCCAATGGATTCGGCGAAACTCCGAAATGCGCGACCAAAATTCTACGATCAAACCGAAGGAGATCAATCAATGGCTCGCCAGATTTTGACAATCGCACTTCTTGGCCTGCTGGCAGTTGCTTTCGCGCAAACTGCCTCGGCGCAAACTCAAACCAACTCTGCCGCACAATCAAAACCTCCCAAACCATGCTCAATGCCGGAACATCGCCAGTTCGATTTTTGGTTGGGCGATTGGGACGTGACGGTCGCAGGGCAAGCTGCCGGAACGAACTCGATTCAATTGATTCTGGGCGATTGCGTCTTGCTGGAAAATTGGACGGGATCAAAAAGCGGCAATGGCAAAAGTTTCAATCTCTTTAACTCCGCCAAAGGCAAATGGCAGCAAACCTGGGTGGATAGCGGTGGCAACGTGTTGGAACTGTACGGCGAATTCAAAAACGGCGTGATGCAGTTAACCGGCGAAAATGTCACCAACGGCAAAAAAATGCTTCAACGAATTACCTGGCATCCGCTGGACAAAGACCGCGTGCGCCAGCATTGGGAACAATCGCAGGACGACGGCAAAACCTGGGCTACAGCCTTCGACGGGTTGTACAGCCGAAAGAAATAACCAGAATTTCCCCACTCTCGCCAAAAACCGTAAAGCGCTGGTATCATCCCGGCGCTTTATTCCTTTCACTTTCAATCAATACAGAAATTTCGATGATCGAGCGGTTAAGCGGTCGTCTACATCTTCGCTTCAATGCGTTGAGGTGGTGGCGGATGAACATGGATGCTTTGACCTTTGGCCGGTTGCGCGGTTTTAGAGGAGCAGACAAGTGGTTGCTGTTGCTTTCGATTGGTTGCAGCCTGGTGTATCTGGCGACGCAAAGCGTTCAGCCGTTTCCGGGCAGCATCGTGCTGAAGGCGTTGAGCATTGCTCCGTTGGCGGTGCTGGCGGTTCGGTTATTGCGAGGAGCCAAGCCGAGCGGAATTGGATGGCTGCGCGATCGCGATAATCTGATTTTGGGCGCAGCTTTGGCTTTGTCGAGTTTGGGCGATATTTACCTGGATTGGGGAGGCCATTTCAGCGATGGGCTCAAAGCGTTTTTGTTCGCGCATTTCGCATATATTTTGTTGTTTGTGCGGAACTGGCCGCGTCCGTTGCGACCGAGCGGCGGACAATTGATTCTGGTGGCCGTGGTGTTGGTTTACAGCTTGCTGCTATCGAATTGGTTATCCTCAAGTTTAGGCGCGCAAGCCGTGCCGGTGATGGTGTACATGTGCGCAATTACGGTCATGACTGTTTCGACAATTCTGGCCGGATTTTCGCGGCGCTTTGTCTGGATTGGAGCGATGCTGTTTATGCTGTCGGATTCGATGATTGCCGCCGGGCGTTTCAAAACGCCTGTGCCGCTGGATGATTATCTGGTTTGGGCGACGTATTACCTGGGGCAATACTGCATCGCCGTGGGATTTTTGCGGGAGAAGTTAGGCGAACGATGAGGGAAAAACATTTTACGTTTACTGCTGACGACGGTGCCGAGCTGTTTGTGTATCGTTGGCAACCTGATGTGGGCATCGGCAAAGCCGTTGTTCACATTGCGCATGGGTTGGCTGAGCATGCCGGGCGGTATGAACGGCTGGCGGAAACGCTGACCGAAAACGGGTACGTTGTGTTCGCCAATGATTGTCGCGGTCATGGCAAAACGGCTCAAGCCACGGAAGACATCGGCCATTTTGCCGACGAAAACGGTTGGCAGCGAATTTTGCACGACATCGAAGAGCTTGTCCGGTTGGAGCGGAGTGAGTTTTTTGGCCATCGAATCATACTGTTTGGTCACAGCATGGGATCGCTGGTGGCACAACATTTGGCAACCAGAGATTTGTTCGATGCTGTCGCCATGTCCGGGGCGAACGGCATTGTCAGCCCGTTGGCTCGCATAGGAAAGTTGATTGCCAAACTGGAACGCTGGCGGTTGGGTAAACGTGGCAAAAGCGAGTTGATCAACAAGCTTTCGTTCGACGCATTCAACAAAGCTTTTCAGCCAAACCGCACTTCGTTCGACTGGCTTTCACGCGACGAAACCGAGGTAGACAGATACATTGCCGATTCGATGTGCGGTTTTCTGGCTTCGACGCAATTGTGGGTGGATTTGCTAGATGCAATGACCGAAGCCGCAAGGCCGGAATTCCGCGCTCGCGTTCCGAAACAAATGCCTGTGTATCTGTTTTCTGGCTCGCGCGACCAGGTCAACGAAGAAGGGCGGGGTTCGACGGCGCTGGCTGAATACTATCGTTCGATTGGGATGGAAAAAGTCAGCTATCGCATTTTCACGCAAGCTCGCCACGAAACGCTGAACGAACTCAATCGAGATGAAGTCACCGAACATTTGGTGGATTGGATGAACGCGATTGTGATGCTTCTGGATCAGCGCAGCCATTCCTGAAACGAAAGGAATCGTAACCACAAAAGGCACAAATTTGTTTTTGTGCCTTTTGTGGTTTGAAACGTTTTCTGGTCAATGTTGGCCGTGACGATCAACGAAAGACGATTTTGACCGGATTGGTTGAACGGTCACCAATTATCAATCGGATTTCTGCTTCGCCCCGTCCTGCCAAACTTCGCGGCAAGCTCAGGTTGAGTTGGTCCAGTCCGGCAAACCCTTCCGCCGCTCCTGCAAACTGAACAGCCGTTTCCGTGTTGCCAACTGAAGCTTGGACCGCGCGACTTCCGTGATGACGCAAACCGGTTCCGTACAGCAACAGGTAAAGCTGATCGCCCGGTTCGCCGAAGTCTATCGGCACGGCGAGAAAGCGATTCTGCGTCGAATCGAATCGTGCGACCGCTTCGTAACTTTGCGAACCGTCGGCGCGAACGCGGAGCAAGACGGCTGCGGCCAAGCCATTTCCATCGGAATTGGCTGTGAACAGGCTTGGCGCAACTGGCGCAACGTCAATCAATCCGACGGATGTTTTGCCGTTTGCTGTAATGGTCACGCGAGCGACCCCTTCAGCTATGCCGGCGGGCAACAGGTAATTGATTTGTTCCGGAGAAACAAAGAACAAACCGGCCAGGCGTTCGACGCCATTGCTGTCCGTGATTCGGACCGTTGTACTGCCGAGCGAAGTCGGCAACGGCAATGTGGCGGCAACGGCAGTCGTCTCAGAAAGATTGCTGCCAAATGCGACGACGATTTGCTCCGCAGCCAGTCGGTCGGCGGCAAAGCTGGCGGCGGAAACGTTCGCGCAGGCCACCGCGCCCGCAAAGCTGTAATCGGCGACAAAATTCGCCGGCAAGCGATTGGCGTTTACGTCGCTGATCTCGCGCGCGATTGGGTAATCGCTGAAACCGGTGAACAGAGCTCCGGTGGAATTGGCCGCAGACTCAAACGTCACGGTGAACAGACGGTATTCGCCCGCCGAAAGAGTTTTGCCCGTCGGGTAAGAGAACATGAACCCAAGCCATCCCTCAGCCGATTCTGAGCGGTTGACGATCAATGTTGCGCCGGATGTTTCGTCAGTCAATTCGGCGGAAAGGAATTTCCACAACGACGCCTGGAAAATCAATCCGAAACTCAATGCGTTTTCGCCGCCTTGTGCGGTCAGCTTGATAACGACCTGATCTTTGCCTGCGGCTAAAGATTTGTTCTGAATCATTTCCGCGCGAACCAGCGAAGTGGCTGCGGTCGCGAATGATGACGAATCTTCGACCGCTGTAAAGGGAGTTGGCGCGGTCGGGCCGCCCATTCCAACAATCGGATCAAGTCCGGCGGCGTAGCGTCCAGCTTGCACCCAATCGCTGGCGGTCAATTGGCCGTTGCCCAGCGTGCCGCGCGGAGCGCAATCGGCTCGCTGAAACTCACTGCCCAGTGCGATGGAATCCAGCCCGGCGATAAAGCGGCCTACTTGATTCCAATCGGTGGTTGTCACTTGTCCATTGACGTCTCCATTCGGTCGCGGAGACACATCGCTTTCAAACCCCGCCGCCACCGTCAATGCGGACGAAGCGTTGGCAGTTCCGTACAGCGCGGGAACTGCGGCGGTTATGGTCGCCGTTCCCGCTGAAGCTCCGGCCACGGTGAATTGCGCCGAAGTTTGTCCCGCCGCAATCGAAGGATTCACAGGAACTGCGGCTACGGTTGAGTTGGACGATGTCAGCGTCAGAGTGATCGCCGTTGGCAGCGCCGGACTGATCGTCGCGGTGAAGGTTGCTGTTTGGCCTACGCCAATTAACGGCGTTGACGGAGTCAGCGTAATTGTCGGGGTCGGCAGTACCGTATAGCTCGCCGAAGTTACATCGGAGCAAAACTGTTTGCTGACAGTGATTGCTCCGGTGACAGCTCCAGCCGGAACCGTCGCCGTGATTTGCGTGTTGCTGACAACCGTGAATGTCGCCGAAACTCCGCTGGCGAATTTCACTGAATCCACCCCGGTCAGATTCGTGCCGGTAATAGTGACGCTCGCTCCGACAATGCCGCTGGTCGGATTGATGCCGGTCACCGTTGGGCAAAGCGGCTGGATAAAGAGTGAATAACTTTGACTGCCGCCGCATTGACTGGTGGTCAGCGCGGTGACCGTGAAGTTCGACGTTCCTCCAGTGGTAGGTGTTCCGGTGATTGCGCCATTTGTGGAGTTCAACGACAAACCCGCGGGCAATGATCCGGTTGTGACGGCGTAACTATACGTTCCGGCGTTCAGCGCTGGTGAAGCCAGAACCGTTTGGTTGTAGGCCGTTCCGACCAAACCATTCGGCAATGTCGTGGGCGACAGCGTGATTGTTGGACAAGCCACGACCAGCGAATACGCTCGCGTTCCTGTGCAACCATTCGCGTCGGTCGCGGTCACTGTGAAGTTGAATGTTCCCGCAACAATCGGAGCGCCGGAAAGTGTGCCGCTGGGCGTTAGCGTCAATCCGCTGGGCAAGCTCCCCGTCGTTACGGCGAAACTGTAGGCGGCGGTTCCGCCCGTCGCAGTCAGCGTTTGGTTGAACGTCAATCCGGTGGCGCCCGCATTCAGCGTCGCCGGATTGATGGTAATCGGATTGCAGAAAATGAAGTTGGCAGTTTGCACATCCCCACAGCCGGCTTTGCTGATCGTGATTGGGCCGGTGACGGCTCCAGCAGGGACGATTGCCGTCAATTGTGTCGCGCTGTTAACCGCGAATTGCGCCGTAATGTTGTTGGCAATTTTCACCGAAGTGACCTCAGTGAAATTTGTGCCCGTGATGACGACGCTGCCGCCAACGCCACTGCGCGGAGGCGTGAAGCTGGTGATCGTCGGACAGGCGACGGATTGATTCACCGTGAATGTCTGTCCGGCGACGGTGATCGTTCCGGTGCGAGCCAAACCGGTGTTCGCGGCGACGGTGAAATTCAATATGCCGTTACCGCTGCCCGGCGTGCCGCTGTTGATTGTGATCCAACTGGCGTTGCTGGTTGCCGTCCAGGGGCAACCGGTGACGGAAGTCACGTTGACCGAACCGCTGCCGCCCGCTTCGGCAAACGACGCCGAGGTTGCCGACAGCGTGTATGTGCAAAGCGCGCGTTTGACGATGGTTCCATTGGCTCCGACGGCATAGACGGCGTTGATGGTGTTGGCGTGAACGCTGCGCAAATCGGCTGTGACGCCGCTGAGTTCGGGCGTCCAGGTTGCGCCGCCATTCCAGGTGACCAGAATCACTCCCGCGTCGCCGACCGCCCAGCCTCTGTCGGCATTGATGAAATGAATGTCGCGCAACGTGGTCGTCACGCCACTGGGCTGTGAAAGCCAGGTTTGTCCGCCGTTGGTTGTTTTCAGGATGAGCCCGCCATCGCCAACCGCCCAAGCCGTCGCTAAATCGAGCGCGAAAACGCCGTTCAGGTTTTGCGCAGTCGCTCCGGTTTGTTCGTCAAAAAAATTGCCAGCTTTGGTCAAGCGGAAGATTTGGCCTTTGTCGCCGACAG
Source organism: Blastocatellia bacterium (assembly GCA_035429885.1). GTDB lineage: Bacteria > Acidobacteriota > Blastocatellia > RBC074 > RBC074 > RBC074. The sequence continues at coordinate 58,820 of DAOMFR010000018.1, read as the reverse complement.
ACCAGCCGTTGCCTGGGTTGGCAAAGTACACATCGCGCAAACTGCTGAGTGTCGTCAGCCCGGGAGTTTCATTGCCAAAACTGAGCGCCAGTAAAATGAACGAAATGGCGTGGAAACCTCCGCCGTTTCGTTCGCCTACGCCAAATGCGTCCGTTGTCGTGGTTGGAAACAGCCTGTTTCTGGTTCCGGTCGGAAATTCCAACCGCCCAAAATTCGCGCCGCCATTCGCCGTAATCGCAGTAATTCGCTCACCGCCGACCCAGCCGTTGACGGTGTCCAGGAATTTGACTGAGTTGTAATTTTGCGGCGTTCCGCCAACGGTGAACCCGTTCCAGGCTGTGCCTCCGTTTGAGGTAGATCGCGCGGTGGAATTCGCGCCGACCGTCCATCCCTGGTTGTCGTCCAGGAAGTACACGTGATTGAGTTGATTGGTTGTCCCCGACGCTTGCGTAGCCCAGCGACCAATTGCAATTGCGCCGGTTCCGGCTTGGGTGATGGTGACAAGCTGGCCGCCGACGATCAGGTACGCCGTGCGGCTGAATCCTGTGTTGGCCGCAACGGTGAAATTTACCGTGCCGTTTCCGCTGCCGGTCGCGCCGGAGTTAATCGTCACCCAGGCGGCGTTGCTCGTCGCCGTCCAATCGCAGCCGTTGCCCGTGACTGAAACGTTGACAGAACCGTTGCCGCCCGCTGCTGCAAAGCTTTGTTCGGAGGGGGCTGCGCTGTAACTGCAATTCGCCGAACCATTGTTCAAACTGATGGTGTACGCGCCAATTGCCGACGCGCTAACAGCGGAAAGCACTTCAACTTGATAAGTGCCGGAACTCGGCAACGTGAAAAAGCCTGTTCCTGCCGGAATGCGGGCATCGGTTCGATACGAGCCATTGTCATTTGACGTCACGACAGTGCCGGTCGGGTCAATCAAGTACAGAAACGTGTCAAAGATGTTGGAATCCGCGCGAATGGCAACGCGCTGTCCTGCGGTTCCCGTGAATGAATAACGATCCGTCGGAAACGTCGGCGCGCGCAACGATCCGCAATCGCTTGGCGAAATCGTTCCGTTGATGGCCTGTCCGACGGTTATCGGTGTTATGGCGCAAGTGCCGCTTGCTCCGCCTTGCAGAATCGTGAAGCTTTGTGCGGCGACAGTCAGGATTGTTTGTCGAGCTGTCGTTAAAGTGTTTGCCGCAACGGTGAATGCCACTGTGCCATTACCGGTTCCCGCTGCGCCGGAATTGATTGTCACCCAGCTTGGATTGCCTGTGGTTGTCCAGGTGCAACCGCTGGTCGCTGTCACCGGAATCGAACCGGTTCCGCCTGCGGCTTCAAAGTATTGAAACGACGACGCAATGGTCGCGCAACCATTTTGCGTGACGGTGAAGGTTTTGCCTGCGGCGGTAATGGTTCCAATGCGCGGCGAAGTTCCCGTGAATGCCGCAACGCTGAACGCGATGGTTCCGTTGGTTGTGCCAGACGTTCCGGAATTGATCGTGATCCACGCCGCGTTGCTGGCCGCTGTCCAGTTGCAGCCGCTCGGTTCGGCGGTGACGGCAATCGTGCCGTTGCCGCCGGCGTCAGTGAAGGTCTGGCTGGCAGGCGTCAGCGCGTAATTGCATCCGGTTGGATTGGCGGTTGCGCGCCAGGCTCCGCGTCCGTGGGTGAATGCGAACAGTTGTGTGCTGTTGCTGGTCGAATTGATCGTCAACCATTCCGTGATGACGTTGGCGAAGTTGGTGTTTTCCACCGCCCAGGTTGCACCGCCGTCCACGGAGGAAAACACGCCGACGTCCGTGCCGATGTACAGCCGCATTGTGTTCGTCGGGTCTACGACAATCGAATGCACGGGCACATCCGGCAAAATTCCTGTGCCAGTGCCGTTTAATCCCGTCCAACTGACTCCGGCGTTGATGGTTTTCCAAACATGGACGCCACCGAAAGTCGAATACGTCGCATAGGCGATGTCTTTGGTCGTCGGGTCAAACGCCAGCGAAGACACATAGCCGGTTCGTGGCTGCACAGACTGCCAGGTCGTGGTGGAAGTTGAAGTCAACGCTTGGTCGGTGCGGATGATAAATCCATCGCTCATGCCGGCCAGCGCGAAGTTGGAATTGGTCGGCGACACTGTGATGGCGCTGACGGAACCCGTGCCGGGCGTGATCGCGCTGGCTTGTTGCCAACTGGCCGCTCCGTTTTTCGTTCGCCAGATGAACAGATTGCCGCCGAGAAACAGCCGTTGCGGATTGCTGGGATCCATCACGTACGGCGTGATGAACAATCCCGAATCGCTAATGCCGCTGACCGCCGGGTTGAAGGTCAATCCGCCATCGGTGGATTTCTGGACGGAAACGTCTGTGTTGGCGGTAAACAGAATGTTCGTGTTGGTCGGATCAATCGCTGTGTATCCGCCATCACCTGGCCAGATTTCATTCCAGGCATTGGCTCCGGCGGAATCGCTGCCGCGAATGGTGCCGTTGTCTTGCGCGCCGCCGAAATACGTCGTGCCGTTGGGATACACCGAGCCATGATAAAACTGCGTCACGCCATAGCCGTTGTTCAGCGAAATCCAGTTCACTGCCGTCGCCGCTGTGTTACACGGAGTGTTGTTGCCGGTTGCGACGACTGCTCGAGCGTTGTCCGAACGGAAAATGCCGCCGTCGTTTCCAATAAACACAGTTTGATTGCTTGTGCCATTGAATTGCGGGTGGAAAACAATCACGTGCTGGTCAGGGTGAGCGTATTGCGGATTGGATCGCGATTGATATGCGTGCGTCGCCATTCCCCAATTCGCTCCGCCGTCGTCGGAACGGAACACGTCCACGCCGCCCACCCAGACTCGTTGCGGGTCAGT
>DAOMFR010000018.1:29178-55872 GCA_035429885.1 Blastocatellia bacterium | reverse complement strand
CCGTCCGTGGTTTTGAAAATTCCTGCGCCGCGCACTGCATCGCCATTGAACATTCCTTCGCCGGTTCCGGCGTATAGAGTGTTGGGATTCGTCGGATCCATTGCCAAGGAATTGACTGCCAAATTGGCTGTTAAATCTGAAATCGGCGACCAATTGGCTCCGCCGTTAGTGGTCTTCCAGACGCCTCCACCGACTCCGGCGGCATACATCGTTGTCGGAGTTGTCGGGTGAATGACGATGGCTCGCGTGCGTCCGCCAATATTGCCCGGCCCCAGCGAAGTCCAGGCCGGCAGCGCAAGGCTTTTGCCTGCCTGTTTTCGCGAAGGTTGCAATTTGTCGTCGCCAAACGAATGGCGTGGCATCAATTCCATCTGCCGATACGCCAACAAATATTTTTCCGTTGGGATTTCTGTTTGGCCCGCCGCCAACCGTTTTAGACGGAAAAACTCCAAGGCTTCGTTCGGTTTGTCGTAACGGCTTTCTTCCAATTCAGCGCGTTTTTCCTTCAGGCGTTTGAGCAATGCACGCATTTCGTTTGAATCCGTGCCGCCACCAATGGGAAGCGAAGCTGTTTGATCAACCGCGTTTGTGGATGTGCGCTCGCTGACGCTCGCGGTACTGATTGGCAGTGCGGATTGCTGTGACCAATGCCGCCGCTGCCATAACTTCACGCCAGCAAACAAACCGGAACCAATCAAAACAAAGCCAAGTAAGGACACGATGGCAAGCCGAGTGTGTCGCGCCGAGAAATTCATGCAAACCTCCTGTTGAAACCAGTCTCAAAGCCGATGGATCAAGCCGCGCGCACTGCGGCTTCGGGTGAAACGACGATTGCGCAATCGAGAAATTGCGCGGGAAAGTTCGGTAAAATTTTTACCGCTGAGTTGGCGGACGTAGTTTGGCTTGAGGCGATGGCGGCGTCAATGTTTTGCAGGCAAGAACTTCAATTTCAACGCCAAGGCGCAACGCTTCAGCAACGCAAAAGCGTCGTTGAAGCGTTGCGCCTTGGCCTGAATGACCGGAGTTTGCGCTCTAAAATTAAATCAGTTGCGGTCGCCGAAACCGTGACGGCCTTTGCACACTTTGCAAGGCGTCGGCGATTCGGTGTTGTCCACTTTATGGCTGACTACTGGAATGGTTTTCAAATAGGCAAATAACGCTTTTAGGTCATCGTCCGTCATCTTGCCGTAAACAGACCAGGGCATGGTCGGATTCAGTTTGCGAGCCTTGACCTTTCCAGTTCGCATCACTTCCAAAAAAAGCGCTTCGTCGTAATACGAAATGCCCGAAGGATCTGGCGTGATATTTGGCGTCGTCGTTTCGCCGCTAGGTTCGTTGAGCGTGAATCCGCCAGCCAGATACATTCCGGGAATCGGCTGACCTTTTTCGTCAACCGGTGTATGGCAATCGGCGCAACTGTTCATGACGGCCAGAAACTCGCCGCGTTTGGCTGGAGTTGAAAGGTCAGGTGACGGCACTGCTGCTTCCAACGGTTGAGGCATGGTGTTGACCAGAAAGTTCAACGGAAAATTCAGCTTCGATCTTTCGACAACGTTTTTTACCGGCGGGATCGAACGCAGGTACACAATCACTGCTGCCAGGTCTTCATTTGGCAATTTTCGGTAATTCATGTACGGCATAATCGGAAACAGCGCGTGACCATCGCGAGTGACGCCTTCGCGTATTGCGCGCGCCAGTTCGTCGTCGCTCCAATTGCCCACGCCGGTTTCTTTGTCGGGTGTGATGTTCGGCGCAAACAACTTTCCGGGGCCACCGAAAAACACTGAGCCAGCACCTTTGCGCGCTTCGATAGGAGGCGCTCCCTCGGCCTTCCAATCGCGCTCCGAGTGGCAGAAAAAACAGCCCATCACGTTTTCAACCAGATACTTTCCGCGTTCCATTCGCGCTGGATTGCTTTCGTAAGTTCGATTGGTGACCGCGCGCGCTTTGGGACCGGCAAACGCCCGCCAAAGTCCTGACGCGAACAGACCAACGATCAGGACCAGAAAAATTCCCAAGACCGTAAATCCCACAAACCTCTTCAACCGAAATGCCATAAACTCTCTCCCTTTCTATAAATCATAGATCGCACCTTAGGCGTTGATTGACGCCCGTAATTGGCTTCAGGTCAATACGTCATCCCGAAATAGAAGTTTCAGAGCCGATCGGATAAATCAATTTTGGGCTCTATCTATTGGTTACGGATTGTAGGACATCCCGGATTGCCGCCAGCAAACCTCCGCGCAACCAGGCAGCAATCGGCTCAGGTTTCAGAATTTCTGGACTGGCAATGCTGATGCTGTCGGCGACAATAAATTCTGCGGGAATTGGTTCAGCGTTAGCGGTTACCACTGTCTGTTGAACAGATTGATCGGCGAACCGGAAACTGCTGGAGGCGGCAATGGGGTCGAACAACGGCGCGAAATTGAGCCGCAACACCTGATGAGTTCCTGCGGCGAAGGTTTCCCCTGGTGACAATGCCAGCATTACGCTGACAGAATCCGGTTGGGTTGCATTGATGGAAATTTGTGCGCCGTTCGTGTTGGAAGCGGAAAGGTATCGCCAGTTTGGCGACTTGAAGCTCAGGCTGAATGCCAGTGCATTTTCCACTCCGGTTGCATCCAGTTCAATCATCAACGAACCATCAATTGGTAATGCGTCCTGAATCAATCGCACTGTTGTTTTGGGAATGTTTGCCAACTCTTGCCGTTGAGGCGGGGTGATTCTGGACGATTGAGCCACCGACGCGGTTGGCCCTCCCGCCGCAGCAATTGGATCCAGCCCCGCGGCATAACGGCCAGCTTGCACCCAATCTATGATTGTCAATTGGCCATCCCCTAAAGTGCTGCGTGGAGCGCAATCGGCTCGCTGGAACTCACTGCCAGCGGTTGCCGAATCCAATCCGGCGATGAAGCGTCCGACCTGAACCCAGTCTGTGGTTGTGACTTGTCCGTTGGCATTGCCGTTGGGGCGCGGAGCAACGTCGGCCTCAAATCCGGCAGCCACAGTCAAATTGGCTGATGCGCTGGAGCTGCCATACGTCGAAGGCACGGTTGCGGTAATGGTTGTTGTTCCAGCCGAAGCGCCAGTCACGTTGAACTGTGCAGAAGTTTGTCCCGCCGGAATCGAAGGATTCAACGGAACTGCGGCAACCGCCGGAGTTGAGGAAAGCAGCGACAAGCTAATTCCAGTCGGTAAAGCCGTGCTGATCGTCGCCGTAAACGTTGCGGATTGACCAATTGCGATCAACGCTGCCGATCGAGTGAGTGTAATCGTGGGCTTCGGCAAAACGGTGTAAACCGGCGTCGTTGCGTCTCCGCAAAGCTGGTTGCTGATGGTAATCGGGCCTGTCACGGCTCCAACCGGAACAGTTGCCGTGATCTGTGTATCGCTGACAATGGTGAAGGACGCCAGAACGTTATTGGTGAACTTCACTGCATTCACGCCCGTGAAGTTCGCGCCTGTGATTGTGACGCTGGTGCCGCTGACGCCGCTTGTGGGGGTGAGGCCTGTAACACTCAGGCAAGACATTGATTGGCTGATCGTGAACGTTTGATCGGCGACGGTAATCGTTCCAGTGCGCGCTGGCCCTGTGTTAGGCGCGACGGTGAAATTCAATGTGCCGTTTCCGCTGCCGGGCGAACCATTATTGATGGTGATCCAGTTGGCGCTGCTGTTTGCCGTCCACGAACAACCGGCGGTTGTCGTCACGTTGAACGAACCGTTGCCTCCTGCGAAGTCAAACGACGCGTTGGCCGCCGACAATGTGTATGCGCAAAGTGATCGTTTGACGATTCTTCCGTTTGCGCCGACGGCGTACACGCCGTTAATGCTGTTGGCATGAATGCTGCGCAGGTCGTCGGTGATGCCGCTGGTTTCCGATAACCAGGTAGTGCCGCCGTTGTGGGTGACCAAAATCACGCCGCCGTCGCCGACTGCCCAGCCCCTGTCGGCGTTGATGAAATGAACGTCGCGCAAGGCGGTCGCTACGCCGCTGCTTTGTGGTTTCCAGCTTGCGCCGCCATTGATGGTTTTCAGAATCAGGCCGCCGTCGCCAACTGCCCAGGCTGTCCACAGATCAAGCGCGAAAATGCCGTTCAGGTTTTGCGCCGTCGCGCCGGTTTGTTCGTCGAAGCGGTTGCCGCCTTTCGACAAGCGGAAAATTTGGCCTTTGTCGCCGACCGACCATCCGTTGGCGGGATTGGAAAGGTAAATGTCCCGAAGCGGAAACGGCGTTGCCAATGTTTGCGTTTCCTGTCCGAGTCCCAAAAAAGAAATGATCACTGCGTTGGCGTGAAACCCCGTGCCGTCGCGTTCGCCAACGGTAAAGGCATTGATCGGACTGATCGGAAACAGCCTAGATCGTGTGCCGGTTGCGAATTCCAGGCGCGGCCAGTTCAGGCTGCCATCTGTGGTCGCGGCTGTCAGCTTTTCTCCGCCCACCCAACCCAGAAAGCTGTCGAAAAACCTGACGGAATTGAGCGATTGGACTGGCCCGGCGACTGTGAATGAATTCCAGTTTGCACCTCCGTCTGTGGTTCGGCGAGCGGTGGAGTTTGCGCCGACTGTCCAGCCTTGAGTGTCGTCAAGGAAATACACGTGATTGAGCTGATTCGTTGTGCCGGAAGTTTGTTTGTCCCACCGCGCAAACGTAGGAATGCCGATTCCTGTTTGTGTGACGATGACAAGCTGTCCGGCGACAATCACATAAGCCGTTCGGGTGGGGCCTGAATTGCCTGCGACGGTGAAATTCACCGTGCCGGTTCCGCTGCCTGTTGCGCCGGAATTGAGAGTGATCCAGTCGGCGTTGCTGGCGACTGTCCAGTTGCAGCCATTGCCAGTCACGGTGACGGCGATAGAACCGTTGCCGCCTGCTGCCGAAAAGCTTTGTTCCGCCGGAGCCGTGGCGTAACTGCAATTCGCCGAACCGTCGCTCAGACTGATGGAATACGCGCCGGTTGACGCCGTCGTGCCAAACGAAGTCACTTCGATTTGGTATGTGCCGCTGGAAGCCAACGTAAAGAAATCCGTTCCAGCCGGAATGCGAGCGCCGATGCGGGAATCGCCGTCGTCGTTGGACGCGACGGCCACGCCGGTCGGGTCAATCAGGTACAGGAACGTGTCCACGGTGGAAGAGTCCGCGCGAATGGCGACGCGCTGTCCTGCCGTGCCGCTGAACGAATACCGATCCGCAGGGAAAAGCTGGCCGCGTTGCAGCGAATAACAGTCGCTTACAACCAACGTGCCGTTGATCGTTTGGCCGACGGCAATCGGCGTAATGGCGCAACTGCCAGTCAGGCCGCCCTCATTGATGATGAAGTTCTGACCACTAATGGTCAGAACTGTTTGCCGCGCAATCACGGAATCGTTGGCCTGGACTGTGTAGGCAACGATGCCGTTCCCGGTTCCTGAAGCCCCGGAATTGATCGTGACCCATCCGGGATTGCCGGTCACTGTCCACGAACAATTGGCCGGAGCCGTCACGGTAATCGAACCCGTGCCTCCAGGCGATTCGAAGTATTGAACTTTCGGCGAGATCGAAGCGCAGCCAGTTTGAATGGCAAGACGCGGTTTGCTTGCGGCGGCAAACAATCCGACAGGGTCCATCAAAAATGCAGCGGGCAAGACAACACACCCAAAAAAAGCGATGACAATCCGGCTAAGACGCACTGAAAAACTCATTCGACCTCCCACTGAAAATCTTCTCAAAGCTGATCAATCCTTGTAGGGGGCGGCTTACGCGGAAAGACTCCAACTGACACAAACACAAGATTGGGCAAAATCGTTCGGTGAATTTATTACCGCCGAGTTTGGCAAAGCAGTTTGGCTTGAGGCGGCAATGGCGTCAATGTTTGTTTAACTTCTAGACCACTTTAGTGGAAGACTGTTATGCTCGAATTGCTTTCCACCGTTACGAGGAGAAAACCATGCCGACAATTTACGAAAACCTGATTGTTGAAATCAGCCAACCGCTGGCTCGGATCACTCTCAATCGGCCTGAGCGGCGCAACGCGCTTTCGCTGGCCTTGATGCAGGAATTGCTGGATTGCCTGCAACAGCTTGGCCAATCACGCGAAGTCGGCGCGATCATCGTGGCGGCTTCGGGCAATGTGTTTTCTTCCGGCCACGATTTGAATGAATTACGCGGACGAACGTTGGTGGATTATCGGCAACTGTTCAATGTCTGTGCGGAGTTGATGTTGACTATCCAGCGGATTCCTCAACCTGTTATCGCCGAAGTGCAAGGCATGGCGACTGCCGCCGGATGTCAGTTGGTGGCGACCTGTGATCTGGCTGTTGCGGCGGAACCGGCGAAATTCGCGACGCCGGGAGTTCGCATTGGGCTGTTTTGCTCAACGCCAATGGTGGCACTGTCGCGAGCCGTTGGTCGCAAACGGGCGCTGGAAATGTTGATGACCGGCATTGCGATTGACGCCAGGACGGCAGCCGATTGGGGATTAATCAATCGTGTGGTTCCTGCTGCGGAGCTTCGATCTGAAACTGAAAACTTGGCCAGCCAGATTGCCAGCGCCAGTCCACTGACCCTCGGCATTGGCAAACAGGTGTTTTACGCTCAGATTGATCTGGATCAAATGAAGGCCTACGACTACACCAAAGAAGTGATGACCATGAATGCGATGGCCGATGACGCTCAGGAAGGGATCACCGCGTTTCTGGAAAAACGCGACGCTTGCTGGCGCGGCAGGTAAATTGCGCCGCCGAAATCAATGATTGACTTGTCTAAAAAGGCTGTGCTATCAACCTTTACATCTTGCTCGTGGGTTTGAGTCTTCCCGTTCAGACTTGAGAGCGGGGTTTTATACCTTTGTGATTTAACCGTCAGTCGCCATTATTTGTTGCCTTAAAAGTTTTGACCTTTTTCGACTTAATCGTCGCTCGCGTTATTTTCTGTTGCTTTCGTTCGGAACCACAATTAAGCATCCTGGGAGACATGGAGCGGTGCGAAGCAAAAACATTCTTTCGGCCCTTTTCTTGTTAATTGCTGGAACGGTATTCGTCGCCGCACAGTCCGGCAATGCCGACTTGAGCCAGGCGAATCCGCAATCCGCTCAGGCTTCGTCGCAATCCAAACCGCAATCGAAGCCTGCTGAACCACCAGCGCCTGTGAACGTGCAAATGCCCAAGGACACGCCGCTTGGCGCGGCTGGCCCTTCGCGCGACAAAGGCAAACCGTCACCGGAAGACGCGGAGTTTATGGTCATTCGCGATCGCTGGCGCATCGGTTTGCCTGAAGATCCGCGCTTCAAAAATGGCGACATCAAAAATCCGTATCGTCAAAACATCCTGAAAGGCGATTACCCGATCATCGGCAATGACATTTTCATGAACATTTCGCTGGCCAGCGAAAGCGATTTCACTGTTCGCCGCATTCCGGTTCCGCAAGATGTCAGTACGCAACTCCCCGGCAGTTTTGAATTTTTTGGGCGCGGGCGGCAGGAAGCCTTCAATCAGAACTTCATTTTTTCGCTCGACCTGTTCAAAGGCGACGCTTCGTTCAAACCGGTAGACTGGCGGTTCAAAGTCACTGGCATTGCCAATTTGAATCTGCTGCGCGTCCGGGAACGGGGTATCGTCAATGCGGACGTTCGCGAAGGCATTTCACGGTTGGACGGGTTCAACTCCATTGAAGAAGTTTTCTTTGAGTACCGGCTGGGTGACACGACGAAGATTTTTCCTTTTCTACGGGGCAAAGGTAGCCAGAGTGGCCGCTCGCCGGAATTTGACACGACCTCGGTTCGCGTAGGAATTCAGCCGTTCACCAGCGATTTTCGCGGCTTCATTTTCAGCGATTCCAACCTGGGCGCGCGGCTGTTTGGCAACTTCCGCGCAAACCGGTGGCAATACAATCTGGCGTATTTCCACATGCTGGAAAAAGAAACCAACAGCGGGTTGAACACCATCAATTTCCGCGAAACCGGCTTTCGCAATCAGCAGGTGTACATTGCCAACCTGTTCCGCCAGGACACCTTCGTCAAAGGCTACACCACGCAATTCAGCTTGCATTACAGCGACGACCACGCGACGACCGAATATGACCAGAACGGTTTTTTGGTTCGTCCGGCCAAGATTGGTTTTGTTACGCCTCACCGCATTCGGTCGGGATATTTCGGATGGTCGGGCGATGGACACATCGGACGTTGGAACATCACGCACGCCGCCTATCAAGCCATTGGCCGTGACACGTTCAACCCGATTTCCAATCGCGGCACGCGCATCAACGCGCAAATGGCCGCCGCTGAACTTTCGATTGATTTCGATTACATCCGGTATCGCGTGGGAGCGTTTTACAGTTCCGGCGATTCCAAACCTCTAGACGACACGGCGCGAGGGTTTGACGCCATTTTGGACAACACCAGCTTCGCGGGCGGCAAATTCAGTTTCTGGAATTCCCAAGGCATTCGGTTGACGCAAACCGGCGTGGCTGTGGTGGAACCGCGCAGTTTGTTGCCCAGTTTGCGCAGCAGCAAAACGCAGGGACAAGCCAACTTCGTCAATCCCGGGTTGACGCTGTACAACGCCGGAATTGACGTGGATGTGACGCCGAAACTGCGCGGCTTTTTGAATTACAACTACCTGAAATTCAACCGCACGGAACCGTTGGAATTGCTGCTGTTTCAACCGGCGGTTCGCCACAGCATTGGCCACGATCTGGGGGCGGGATTCATTTATCGCCCATTGCTAAATGAAAACATCGTGTTAATCGGCGGCGCATCAGGCTTGAGACCCGGCACAGGATTCACCGACATCTTTAGTTCAAACTGCAACGGCACACCGCGAGGATGCGGTTCTGGGACACCGACCTTGTGGTCGACATTCCTGACGTTGAAATTCGTGTATTGAATCTCTCTTCAGTCTCTTGTCACCTAACAGGCGGCAAAGCAAGCATCCCAATTTCTTTCAACGGAGAACGCCCACATGTCACCAGAAAAAATTACTGAAGTCGTCAACGCTTATTTCGATGCCATCTGTTCGCTGGATTGTGAAGCTTGGATTGCGACATTCGCGGCTGACGCTGTCAGTCATGAACCGGGCAATCCGCCGCTGGCCGGGCACGAAATGTTACGAGCGTTTTTCAATGGAGTCGCCGGAGGCTTTGAATCCATTCGCATGCTGCCCGATCAAATTTTCGTCGTTGGCAACGAAGCTGGCGTGAAATGGTCGGCCAGCGGTTTGGGTAAAACGGGCCGCCAAGCCAAATTTGAAGGCATAGACGTGCTCACCTTCAACAACGACGGCAAGATTCAATCCATCAAAGCCTACTGGGATCCGGCGGCGATGATGGCCCAGCTTATGTCTTAAAGATGATAGATTGAGAGTTTTAGTTAGTGAAACAGCCACACGTTTCAAGCAGTGGCTGTTTCCCCAAGCTTCTTACCAAGAAGCAAATTTCCTGACTTCCCCTGCTGGCGTTGTGCTGTATCCCGAAAATCCTAGAGAGTTGAAGTTATGAACCAAGCCAAGACCATCAAGCGCGTCAAACTGTTGTTTGTGTTGTGTCTTTTTTTGACGTTGGCGATTGCTTTTTCCAGAGTTGATCGCGGTACGACCGAAGCCGTCTCGCGTGCCACTACTGGCCATCAGAATCAGGCGGGCGAAGCTGAGCCTGCAAATCAGCAGGCGCCAGCGGCTCCGCGGCAAAAAAAGATCAATCCTCGAAGCGCGGGTTGCGTTGTGTGCCACACCAATTCCGAATCCATGCACGTGGATGGCGACGATGATCTGGATATTGGCTGCGCCGATTGCCACGGAGGCAATGCGGCGGAAACTCAAAACAAACTAAAAGCGCACGTGCAGCCGCGCAATCCTGAACTATGGAAATCCACGGCGAATCCCGAACGGTTGGCGACGGCGTGGCTGAAAGAAAGTGCCGAATACGTGCGCTTCATCAATCCCGGCGATTTTCGCGCGGCGGATCTGGCCTGCGGCAAATGCCACGAAAAGCAGGTCGCGTGGTCCAAGAAAAACATGATGACGCACGGCGGCATGCTGTGGGGAGCGGCGCTCTACAACAACGGCGCGTTCCCGTACAAAGACGCGCATTTCGGGGAAAGTTACAGCAAAGACGGCGAACCCCAAGCCATCTTCACTAACCCCGCGCCGACTGCCGAAGAGACATTGAAGCAGGGGGTGTTGCCGTACTTGATGCCATTGCCGCGCTGGGAAATCACTCAACCGGGAAACATCCTGCGCGTGTTTGAACGCGGAGGCGAATTGAAAGGCCTGCCTTCAGACATCGGCAGCCCGAACATTTTTGAGGTTCCAGGCAGACCCGATGTGAAACTCAGCGATCGCGGGTTGGGAACTCGGCTCAGAACAGATCCGGTGTTTCTGGGATTGCAGAAAACGCGCTTGCTCGATCCGCTGCTTTCGATGCCCGGAACCAATGACAATCCGGGAGATTATCGCCAATCCGGCTGCACGGCGTGTCACGTGGTGTACGCCAACGACCGTGATCCGAAACATTCGGCGCAATTCGCCAAGTTCGGCAACCTGGGGCAAACGCAAACTGCTGATCCGACGATTCCGAAAAATGAATCCGGCCATCCGGTCAAACATCAAATGGTGCTGGGCGCTCCGTCCAGCGCGTGTATGACCTGTCACATCCACCCCGGCGGAAACATGCTGACCGGGTATTACGGCATGACCTGGTGGGACAACGAAACCGATGGCAATTTGATGTATCCGGCCAAACAGCCGAACTTAAGCGAAGAGCAAAAAGACGAAATTCAGTACCGCAACCCCGAAGGTTCCGCCTTGCGCGGGTTGTGGGGGCAGGATCGAAACTTCCTGGCCAACATCTGGAAAGACGTGAACCCCAAAGCGCAACGCACGCAATTCGGCGATTTCCACGGGCATGGCTGGGTATTCCGCAACGTGTACAAGACCGACCGCAAAGGCAACATGCTGTCTTCGCGCGGAACAAAGATCGCGCCGGAAGACCCGGACAAATTCAAAAAAGCCGTTCACATGGAAGACGTGCATCAAAAAGTCGGCATGCAATGCGCCGATTGCCACGTCAGCCAGGACGTTCACGGCAACGGCAATTTGTACAACGAACCGCGCGCGGCCATTCAGATTGATTGCATTGATTGCCACGGAACGATTTCCGAACCGGCCAGCCTGACGCTTTCCGGCCCTTCGGCGGGAACCGGGCGATTCAAAGGCAAAGTCATCACCGTACCCAAAGACCTGACGCGCATCAAAACGCGCAACGAACGTGGACGCACCGTCGCGATGTTCCAGCGCATCACCGCCGAAACCAAACGCACCGTGATTGGCAATGACGGCCAGCCGGAAGTCGGGCAAGACGGCAAACCGCGCGAACTCACCTTGCGACCGGGCGATGTCGTGCAAAATTCGCTGGTGACGCCGGGCAAATGGTGGCGCGTGGTGCAAACCGTGGACACCGTCCAACAAAACCGCACCGTCAAAATCAACAACGCCGACGTTCAGTACCGCAGCCGCGATTACAACGATTCGTCGGCCTGGGCCAAAACCGTGCAGCGCGATGGCAAAACGTGGGCTGACCCCGGCGTGGCCGAATCCAAACTGGCGCACGCCAACAGCAACATGACCTGTTACGCCTGTCATACTTCGTGGACGACCAGTTGTTTTGGATGCCATTTGCCGATGACGGCGAACAAACAAAAACCGATGTTGCACAACGAAGGTCAGGACAATTTGCGCAATTACACGCAATACAATTTCCAGACCTTGCGCGACGACATTTACATGCTTGGCAAAGACGGCACCGTTACGGGGCAACGCATCGCGCCGACGCGTTCGACCTGCGCCATTCTGGTGGGATCGCAAAACCAGAACCGCGAATGGCTGTATTCGCAACAGCAAACGATTTCTTCCGAAGGGTACAGCGGCCAGGCATTCAGCAGTTTTGTGCCGCATACGGTCAGCACGTCCGAAACCAAAACCTGCACCGATTGCCACGTCGCCAAAGCCAACGACAACAACGCGATTATGGCGCAGTTGTTGATGCAGGGGACGAACTTCGTCAACTTCATTGGACGTTACGCCTGGGTGGCCGCTGGCAGGGAAGGCATTCACGCCATCGCCGTCACCGAACGCAGCGAACCGCAAGCGGTTATCGGTTCCGATCTGCACAGGCTGGCTTACCCCGATGAATTCGCCAAACACCAAAAGGGCGGCGGCGAGCTGAAAGAAGCCTACGAACACAAAGCCAATGGCGAAGCTCTGGGCATTCAGGTGCGCGGCGAATACGCCTACGTTGCGAATGGCCCCGGAGGCATTCGAGTGTATGACATCGCCAACATCGACAACAAAGGCTTCAGCGAACGCATCACCACCGCGCCGGTTTCACCCATCGGACAACGGTTTTACGTCAAAACGAAGTACGCCACTGGCATCGCTTCACCCACGACGCTGGGCGTTGATCCGACGCGCAACCATCGTCCTGAAAATCAGGAAGCGCAAAACCGCGACGACAAACAACCGATTCATTTGCTGTATGCGTTTTTGTACGTCAGCGACAAGCACGAAGGTCTGGTCGTCATCGGCGACAGGAAAACCGGCGTGGCGACCTTGCTGGATGGCAACCCGTCGAACAACTTCCTGAAACGCGCGTTGGCCTTTAATCCCGGCGGAGCATTGAACGGAGCTTCTTCGATCACTATCGCGGGCGTGTATGCGTACATCACTTGCGACAAAGGATTGGCCATCGTCAATTTGAACAATCCGCTCGACCCGAAGCTGGTCGGCGAAATTCCGGGCTTCCGCAATCCACGTGGAGTCCAGATTCAATTCCGCTACGCGTTCGTCACTGACGAAGAAGGCTTGAAGGTTGTGGACATCACCAATCCCGAAAAAGCCAAACTCGTCGAAACGGCTACGGTCAAAATCGAAGACGCCCACAACCTGTATCTGGCGCGCACGTACGCGTATGTCGCGGCAGGCAAAAACGGGTTGGCAATTGTGGACATCGAAAAGCCCGAAAAGCCCAAGTTGGATCAGATGTTCAACGCCGATGGCAAACTCAACGATGCGCATGACGTGAAGCTGGGCATGACGGCAAATTCGTTGTTTGCCTATGTCGCCGATGGCAAAAACGGACTGCAGGTCGTGCAATTGCTCTCGCCCGAAGGCAATCCGACCATTTATGGATTTTCTCCGAAGCCCACGCCGAAATGGATTGCGCGCTTCCCGATGAAAGGCGAAGCGTTGGCGCTGTCCAAAGGGCTGGATCGCGATCGTGCCGCGGATGAATCCGGCAATCAGTTGTCTGTGTTCAATCGCAGAGGTGCGCGGCCGTTCAACCTGGAAGAAATGCAGCGGATGTATTTGCGCGACGGACAGTTGTACACCGTCACGGATGATGTTCCGCCCAAGCCCCGTCGTCAGCAACCGGCTGCCGAAACCGCCTTTTGGCGATTGAAATTGCCGGGAATCATGTCCTTGATGTGGCTGCCGATTTTGTTTGGTGGCGTTTTAGTCATCGGCGGAGTTCGTGCCGTCCGTCGGAAAAATTAATACAGTGCCGTGACCGATTGGGAGCGGTCAATTTGAAATCAACGAGGAGTTTTTCTGTGAAAAAAACGATTTTGACTTTGGTCTTGTTTGCCTTGGTGGCTTTGGTGAATATTTCCGCTTTGGCCCAAGACAAAAAACTGGTGCTCGACAAAGCGTCTGCCACGAAGATTGTGCAGATGCTGGAAGAATCCGGTCACACCTACGGCAAAGCCGCCGAGAATGTCTGGTCGGTGAAATTCCGGGGCAATACGCTGGATGACATTTCCGTCATCACTATTGGCCACGAAGGGTTGCTGATTCTGGTGGCGGTTGTGGCTGAAAAGAAAGATTTCAAGGCTACGCCGGATTTGATGTCCAAGCTTCTGAAACTGAATGACGATTACGACCGGATCAAAATCGGCATTGATAAAGACGGCGATATGTTTGTGCGCGTAGACCTGACCTTACGCGTCACTGATTCCCAGGAATTCAAACTGAACGTTGAGCAGGTTTCCGCTGCCGCCGATGAAATTGCCGCAATGATCAAACCGTATATGGTGACGGCTCCGGCCAAAAAATAGCGAAGTAACGCAACTCATCCACAACGTATTTTAGGCGCGCTTGATTGCAATGGCGCGCCTTTCTCTTTTCCAGTCTCAAATAGTTTTGGCTGAAACCGGCTAGTCATTTTCCGCGTTTCGGCTTATTAAACCACTCACCAGCAAGTTTTACCGTTCAAGCAAAAGATGATTGGAGGCTCCAAAAAACGATGAAAAGAGTCATGCTCTTCGCATTTGCTGTTTGCGTTTTGTCGCTGATTGCTCTGTCCCGGCCAGATTCAATTGCGAATCCGGTTGACGCGCAGGCCCAACAACCCGCTGAAAACAAAGGGGCTGCGGCCGCCTGGCAAGCGCTGTTGCGATTGCGCACAACGGCGACGGTGTTGCACACCACGGCTCACCCCGATGATGAAGACGGCGCGATGCTCGCCTGGTTGAGCCGTCACGAAGGCATTCGCACCGGGTTGCTGACTCTGAACCGAGGCGAGGGCGGAGCCAACCTGATCGGCCCGGAGCTTTATGACGCGATGGGCGTCATGCGAACCGAAGAACTGCTGGCCGCTGGGCGGTATTACGGTGTGGATCAGATGTTCACGCGCGTGACCGATTTCGGATTTTCAAAACGGATGGACGAAACCATCGAACATTGGGGCAAAGACGTTGTCCTGAATGACGTGGTTCATGCCATCCGGTTGTATCGCCCGGATGTCATCATTTCTCGCTTTCACGGCAAACCGCGTGACGGGCACGGCAACCATCAAGCCGCTGGTTTGCTCAGCGCTGAAGCCTTCAAAGCCGCTGCCGATCCGAACGCTTTTCCTGAACATTTCAAGGAAGGCTTGCGTCCCTGGCGGGTCAAAAAGCTGTACCGAAGCGTGCGCGAAAATGAAGCCTCGACGGTCAAAGTGGATGTGGGCACGTACGATCCGTTGACCGGCAAGTCGTATCGAGAAATTGCCCGCGATGGTTTGAGTCATCAACGTTCGCAAGGTGGCGGCGCTGCGCGAGTTGCGCCCGGTTCAGCGATGTCTGCTTGGTTGCTGGAAGAAAGTTTGGTCGGCAAAGGTGAAAAAGAAACGAGCATCTTTGATGGTATTGATTCGACGATCTTGGGAGTGGCGAAACTGCCCGGCGCTGCTAGCCTGGCGTCGGATTTGACTCAGATCAGTTATCAAGTCGAAGCCGCCATCAATAAATTCGACGCGCGTAATCCGTGGGTTGTGGCGGGGGAACTTGCCAATGGATTGCGCCTGACGCGTGCGCTGGTCGAGAAAGTCAAAGCCTCGTCTTCTAAAAACGAAAGCGAAGCTGCGAGCAAAGATCAGGTGTTGTTCTTGCTCGGCAACAAAGAGCGAGAGTTTAACGATGCGATGAACAAAGCTCTTGGGTTGGTGATGGAAGTTCTGGTTGACCCAGTGGCAAGAACCGATGGGCAAGGCGGCGGTTTCGGTCAACCACGTGAAACGTTCAATGTGGCGATTCCTGGCCAGCAGTTTTCATTGACAATGAGCATCGTCAATCGCAGCCCGGTAAAAATGACTCGCGGTGAAACCATTATCGCGCCGCCGAACGGTTGGGAGGTCAAAGCCAAACCGCCGGTCGGCGAATTGCCGGTCAATAGTTCAACGCTGAAGGCTCAATTCGATATTAAAGTTGCCGACAACGCCGAATATTCACGACCTTATTGGTCGCGCGCCAGCGAACTGCGCGATCACATTTACCAGGTCAACAAACCGGAATTGTTACATCTGCCGTTTTCTCCGCCGGATGTCTTGGGAGTGTTCAATTACGACGTCAACGGCGTTCGCTTCACGCTGGCGCAACCTGCGCAAACGGTTTATGTGGATCGTCCGTGGGGAGAACAGCGCCGCTTGCTGACTGTTGCTCCGGCCATTGGAGTCGTCTTGTCGCCACGCGTTGGAGTTGTGCCAGTTGGCGCCGCGCAAGTTTCGTTCAACGTCACGGTCAGCGTACTGAACAACGTCAAAGGCAATTCAACCGGTAAAGTCCGGCTGAAACTCCCAGCAGGCTGGACGGCTGCGCCCGCCGATCAAACGTTTAACTTCACGCACGAAGGCGAAATCAGCAACTTTGCGTTTAAGGTTTCCGTGCCGCGCGTTTCGGCGGGCGACGCCGATTTCAAGATTCAAGCCGTCGCCGAATACGCCGGACGCGAATACACCGAAGGCTATGAAGTGATTGCTCACCGCGACAACGAACCGCGTCATTTGTATCGTCCGGCAACGATGGCCGTGCGCGGCGTGGATGTAAAAGTCGCTCCGAATTTGAACGTCGGTTACGTGATGGGTGTAGGGGATGAAATTCCGAAAGCTCTGGAACAGATCGGCGTCAAAGTGACGATGCTGAGTGAAAACGATCTGGCCAGCGGCAATCTCGACCAGTTCGATGCTGTCATCGTCGGCATTCGCGCTACCGCTGTTCGTGACGATTTGAAAGCATATAGCAAGCGATTGCTGGAATATTGCGAACGCGGGGGCAATCTCGTTTATCAATATCAAACACAGGAATTCGATGCTGCGCCTTACGGGCCGTATCCGTACAAGCTCGGTGCGCGCGCCGAAGAAGTCTCCGAAGAAGATTCCAAAATCACGATCCTCGATCCGACGAACCCGATCTTCAATGGGCCGAACAAAATCACGCTGGCGGATTTCGACGGCTGGGTCGAAGAGCGCGGATCGAAATGGATGAGCACCTGGGACGAACATTACAAACCGCTGCTGGAATGCCACGACCGCGAACAGCCGCCGCAAAAAGGCGGGTTGATGTTTGCGCAATACGGCAAAGGCACCTTTGTTTACGCGGCGTATGCCTTTTATCGTCAGCTTCCTGCAGGCGTTCAGGGTGGATACAAACTGTTTGCCAACATCGTCAGTTTGAAAAAGCAGCAGCGCTAATGCCCTGAAATATGACCAGTTGGGAATTGCTGGCGAAATTTGTATGACTTACGGCAGAATGCAACTTCACCAAAACAAGTTGTGTTCTGCCATTCACTGACGGCTTGACCCAAGATCAAGCCAATCGGGTTTGCTAACTGGGACTCGCTGACGCGCCATCAGTTCTCGGGTGCGTTTCCTCCATCACACATCCATCAAGGAGACATTTATGAAACATCAGCGTTTGCTCTTACAAATCGTTATTTTGCTGTCGTTTCTTGCGTTGAGCGTGTGGGCCCAATCGTCCACCGGAGCCATTGTCGGCACTGTTAAGAACGGAAACGGTGAAGTCATCTCCGGCGCGCAAGTTATCATCACGGAGATTCAAACCAATAAACAGGTTACCGTGACCACAAACGGCGACGGGTATTACACCTCACCGCCATTAGCCGTTGGCCAGTATCGCGTCGAAGCTCGAATGACGGGCTTTCGCGCCGCTGCGCGAAGCAATTTGACGCTGCAAATTCAACAAAGCCTGGCCGCGGATTTTACGTTGGAAGTCGGGCAGGTCAGCGAAACGGTTGAAGTCAATGCGCAAGCGGTTCCAGTGCTGGAAACAACCAGCTCAGTGCTGGGCAAGGTGGTGGACAACCGCCGCATTCTGGAATTGCCGCTGAACACGCGCAACGTGTATTCGCTGATTTTTCTGACGCCGGGCGTGTCGGGCAGCATCGGCAACAATTACAACTCGATGAGTTATTCGGTGAACGGCGCGCGTCCGACGATGATGGATACGGTGATTGACGGCGTGACGGCTTCGTTCCCAACGGTTAATGGCTTCACGGGAATTTCGATCTTTCCGTCAGTGGATGCGATTCAGGAATTCAAGGTGATGGGCGCGACATATCCCGCGGAATTCGGACGCAGCTTGGGCAGCGTGCTCAATGTCGTGTTCAAATCGGGCACGAATCAATTCCACGGAAGCGCGTATGAGTTCTTGCGCAATTCGGTTTTCGATTCCAACAACTTTTTTGAAAACCGTGCTGGCCGCAAGCTGGGAAGTTTCAAACGAAGCCAGTTTGGCGGTCACGCGACTGGGCCGATCATCAAAAACAAAACCTTTTTCATGGGATCGTACGAAGGCTTGCGCGCGCGCCAATTTGCCACGCGTATCACCACCGTGCCGACGATTGAACAGCGCAACGGCGATTTCTCGAAAACGCTCAACCAAGCCGGCGCGTTGATTCGCATCTTCAATCCGTTCACTACGCGCGTGAATCCTGCGAACACGGCACAATCCATTCGTGATCAGTTCACTGATAACAAGATTCCGACCAATCTGATGGATCCGGTTGCGCTGAATATTTTGAAGTATTTTCCGCTGCCGAATCAGCCTGGCGATGCAAACACATTTGCGAATAACTATGCCGCCAGCGGTTCGACCGAAACCAATCTGGATAACTACGACTTCCGAATTGACCATCGCATTTCAGAACGACAGTCGTTTTTTGCGCGTTATTCGCACCGGTATACCGAAGACGTGCCGCTTCAGTCGTTCCCGGACAACCTGACGATTGCCGAAGGACGCGTCATTCAGGAAAACCGCGCGCGTAATTTTGTCGCCGAATACTCAAACACCCTGTCGCCAACGAAAGTCTGGACATCGCGCTTGGGGTTTGCGCGCACCTTGTTCGTGTTTTCGAATCAAGGGTTGGGTTTCAAACCATCTCAACTGGGATTGCCCACTGCGATTGATTCCGTTGTGGATCGGCAGATGTTTCCTGCGATCAACGTGTCCGGCATGACCAGCTTGGGTGGTAACGATCACCGCTTCAACGCGTTTATGAGCTATCCGTTCGTGAACACGTTGTCGTGGACCTCTGGCAATCACAATTGGAAGTTTGGCGGCGAAGTTCGCATGATTCGTGTCAACGTCTGGGAAGCGCGCAACGCCGGAACTTTCGGTTTTAATGCCGGATTTACGCAAGGCCCCAACCCAACGACCGCCAGCAGCAGCGCTGGATTGGGCTTTGCCTCTTTCTTGTTAGGAGCAGGCACGACCGGCAATACGCTGATTCAAGGTTGGAAAAACGTCGCTGCGCAGAGCTTTTATTACGCAGGATATGCCCAGGACGATTGGCGTGTGAACAGCAAGCTAACGCTGAACCTGGGCATTCGGTATGACTACGATTCGCCCCGCACGGAGCGGTACAACCGCTTCAATTTTTATGACCTCAACGCGCCTTCACCGTTGGCGTCAAAACAAACAGCGTTTCCGAACCTGAAAGGCGGGGTTGTTTTTGTGGGCGTCAATGGTCAGCCGCGTCATCAGTATTTCAAAGACACCAATAATTTGGCGCCGCGTTTAGGATTGGCTTATCAGCTCAATCAGAAAACCGCGATTCGCGCCGGTTACTCGCATATCTTCGGGCCGTCGAACCAGGCTGCGCAGGGAACCGTCGGGCCGTTCGGCTTCCGCATTGAGTATCCCTGGCAAACGACCGTGGATAATGGGCTGACACCATTTAATTTGTTGCGAAATCCCTATCCGAATGGATTCCGCGCATTGCCGGGCGCTGCCGACGGTTTACTGACTCAAGTCGGCGCCAACCTTGAATCCGTGCTGCAAGACACGGTTACGCCGTGGAGCCAACAGTGGAATGTGAACATCCAGCGTCAATTGCCTTGGCAAATGAATCTGGAAGTCGCTTATGTTGGCACTCGCGGTTTGCAGCTTTCGCGCAACGGTGAAGGTGGTTTGAGCTTGAACCAGCTTGATCCGAAATACCTTTCGCTGGGTTCGCAGTTGAATCAATTGGTGGACAATCCGTTCTTCGGGTTGGGAATCAACAGCGGCTTCTTTGCTTCGCGCCAAATCAGCCGCGCCCAGTTGCTGCGCCCGTACCCGCAATTCACGGATTTAACGCCGCTGTATTCCAGCGGAGCTTCTTCCAACTATCACGCGTTACAAGTGACGTTCGGCAAACGGCTGACGCACGGTTTGCAGATTGACGGGAATTACACCTGGGCGAAAAACATCGAAGAAGGGTTGACGCACCAGGACAGTTACAACCTTCGGGCCAGCCGTGGCTTGGCGACGATTGATATTGCTCATCGTTTTGTTCTCAGTTACCTGTACGAACTTCCGTTTGGCAAAGGCCGCAAGTTTGGAGCGAAAGCACCGGGTGTTGCGGATGCTTTGATCGGCGGTTGGCAGTTCAACGGTATCACTACATTCCAAAGCGGCACGCCGTTGACCATTACTGCGAATAATACCGCCGGATTGTTCAATCCGTTGACTCGGCCAAACACCAATGGCAACGATCCGAACTTGAGCGGCAAAGTAGACGAACGATTGAATAAATATTTCGACACCAGCGTTTACAGTCAGCCGGCGGCGTTCACATTTGGAAACGTCGGTCCGACGGTGAACGTTCGCAACGATGGCATCAAGAGTTTTGATCTGTCGTTGTTCAAACAGTTCAATCCGTTGGAACGCTTGGCCGTCCAATTCCGAGTCGAAGCGTTGAACGCATTCAACACGCCACGCTTCGGTTCTCCAAACACCAGCGTGACTTCGACCACGTTTGGGCAAATCACGTCTCAGGCGAATTCGCCGCGCCAGTTGCAGTTCGGTCTGAAACTGCTGTGGTAAGGCTTTAACGAAGTGTCAGTAGCTCAATCGTAAGAAAGCGCTACTGACACTTTCCCACTCATCAGAATAGGCTTTTCCATCTCCGGCTCGTATAATCCCCGCCGCCACCCTAATTCTCAAAAATCAGCCTACGGAGGATAAATGCATGCGTGCCGATCTGGCCGATTGGATCGCGCTCAATCTGGTTCGTGGCATTGGCCCGCGAACTGCCAACCAATTGCTCAGCCGGTTCGGGTCGCCTGCCGGGGTTTTTGCCGCCTCGCGGCTGGCTTTGCAAAAAGAAGGGTTGAAACCGGAAACCATTCAAGAACTAAAAGATTCCGCTATCCTGGAAAAAGCCAACGCCGAAATTGAACGCCTGGAAAAACTGAACGCGCAGGTCATCACTCTGGAAGACGACGAATATCCCGATTTGCTGCGCGAAATTCATGATCCTCCAATTGCCTTGTACGTGCGCGGTGATTTGCAAAAAGCTATGGAACGCCCGGCGTTGGCTGTGGTCGGTTCCCGGCGCTGTTCAACCTACGGCGTCAATGTCGCTGAAAGTTTGTCACGCGAATTGGCTACGCATGGATTGACGATTGTGTCCGGCTTGGCGCGTGGCATTGATGCCGGAGCGCATCGCGGCGCGTTGGAAGCAGGCGGGAAAACCATCGCGGTGGTCGGAACGGGGCTGGAAACGACTTATCCGAAAGAGCACAAAAAGCTCGAAGAACAAATTATTGCCAACGGAGCCGTGGTTTCCGAATTTCCGCTGGGAACTCCGCCGCTGCCGCAGAACTTTCCGTACCGCAATCGAATCCTCAGCGGATTGTGCTTCGGTGTGTTGATCGTCGAAGCTTCGGAACATAGCGGCTCGCTGATTACGGCGCGGCTGGCGTATGAACAAGGCCGCGAAGTTTTCGCCGTGCCGGGCAATATTACGTCGCAAACCTCATTCGGCCCCAACTTTCTTATCAAGGATGGTGCAAAGTTGGTGCAAATCTGGCGCGACGTGGTTGATGAATTGCCGCGCGAAGCCAAGGAGAAATTGTTCGGCATCGAACGTCCAGTTGCATCAAATGCCAATTCCAGCACCCAACCGATTTTTGAAGCGGTCGCGTTGAGCGACGACGAACGCAAAATTTTGGAGATTCTTTCCGCGGATGTTCCTGCTCATATCGATCAACTGTTAATTTCCAGTGAAATGAATTCGTCCGAATTGATGAATGCTTTGCTCGGCTTGGAGATGAAAGATAGAATCAGACAGCTTCCGGGCAAAAGTTTTATCAAGAGGATGTAAAATCTGTGGATTGGCTGAAATCATGGTTTCTGGAAATTTCCCATCAGGTGGTTATTGCTCCAATGTACTTCGCCGCGCCGCTGATGGTGTTGGTCGGAGCCTTGGATTCATCATTGCTGTCGCTGCCCGAAGTTAATGATTACATCACCATCACGCGCGTTGCGCACAATCCGGCTGAAGTTTATTATTTCCCACTCTTTCCGGCGATTGGCTCTGTGATTGGCTGTTTGTTGCTGTATCGCATAGCCCGAAGCGGCGAGCAGTTCATCTCCAAACGGTTTCATCCCAAACATCTGGATCGCGTTCAAGCGTTGTATCGCAAATGGGGATTGTTTGCGCTGGTCATTCCTGCGCTGCTGCCTCCGCCGATGCCCTTCAAGATTTTTGTGGCGATGGCAGGAGCGCTGAACTATCCGCCGATGAAGTTTGCCTTGACGATTCTGATCGCGCGGACGATGCGGTATTACTTCTGGGGAATTCTGGCCTACTTTTACCGTGAAGAAGTGAAGATGATGCTTGGTTGGCT
Source organism: Blastocatellia bacterium (assembly GCA_035429885.1). Lineage (GTDB taxonomy): Bacteria > Acidobacteriota > Blastocatellia > RBC074 > RBC074 > RBC074. The sequence goes on along the minus strand of DAOMFR010000018.1, from coordinate 33,452 downwards.
GCAAGAACATTTCTTCGCTTCTTTGGGAATCATTGCCGGAGCAATGGTGCTAATCGTGCTGTTGCGCCTTCTGCTTGCGAAACAGAAAAGCCCGTCACCTGAAACACAGGCTTCTTATACCGACTAATTTTTGGACTTCCACTTGTCGGTTTTCGGTTCCTCGTTCGTTTTGAACGTTGCAGGTCGAAAACTGTCGAATGGGAACTTACTGGATTCATCAATGAAAACCTTTCTTTTCAGTATCGGCAGCGCGTTGAAATCGCTGCAGGCGACGTTGTTTGGGTTGGGTGCCCTGGGAATTTTAGCTATCGGATTTATTGATGCGGCCTCCATTCCGCTTCCTGGTGGACCGGATGTTGTCGTGATGGCGCTTTCGCATGCCAATCACACGATGATGCCGCTTTATGTGATCGCGGCGGTGATTGGCTCCACAGCGGGTTCTTTGGTGTTGTATTTCGCTGCGCGCAAAGGCGGCGAAGCCGTGTTGCGAAAGTTCAGTCCGGAAAAACGCGCGCGCGTTGAAGACTTGCTGGATCGTTACGACATTCTGGCCATGTTGTTGGCTTCCGTTCTGCCGCCTCCGTTTCCCTTCAAGCTGTTTGTGTTGAGCGCGGGCGCCTTCAAAATGCAGTTGTGGCGCTTTGTTGCGGCGCTGGTTGCCGGGCGCGGATTTCGCTTTCTGTTGGAAGGCTGGCTGGCGGTTAAATACGGCGAACAAGCGACGGATATTTTCAAACATCATTACCCGAAAATTGGCTTGGGTATTGCCGCTGCAATCATCGTGATTTATCTGTTCAATACTCTGCTTCGCCGTCGGCGCGAAGCGACAAGCTAGGGATCAGTACCGCTCGCGGTAATAAGCGGGGCTGCTTGTGAGATTCGCTCACGGCACTGATTCGGCACGACACGACTCACCTCATTTGTTCGGAGAATCAATGGCTCAACAACCCGTGTACGACGCAATCGTCGTCGGTTCAGGCGCGACCGGCGGCTGGGCAGCAAAAGAACTGACCGAAAAAGGTTTGCGCGTCATTATGCTCGAAGCCGGACGCAAGCTCGATCCGGCCAAAGATTACAAGATGCTGGCCTGGCCGTATGAGTTGAAGCACCGCAATCTGATTCCGCAAACTGAGCTGCTGAAACAACGCCAGCCAATTCAATCCAAATGTTACGCCTGCGACGAATACGCGAATCACTTTTTTGTTGATGACAAAGACAATCCTTACACGACGCCCCAAGACAAACCGTTTGATTGGATTCGCGGACGCCAGGTCGGCGGTCGCACTCTGATGTGGGGGCGCCAGTCGTATCGGTTGAGCGATTACGAATTCAAAGCCGCCAGTCGCGATGGGTACGGTGAAGACTGGCCAATCAGCCACGACGAATTGGCTCCCTATTATGAAAGGGTCGAGCGCTTTGTCGGCATCAGCGGATCGAAAGAAAACTTGCCACAATTGCCCGATTCGGTTTTCCTGCCGCCGATGGCGCTGACCTGCGGCGAACGGTTGTTGAAAAACGCCGTTGAATCGCGCTGGAAAGATCGCAAAGTCATCATTGGTCGCGTTGCCATGTTGACGAAAAACCACAATGGTCGAGCCGCCTGTCATTACTGCGGTCACTGCGAACGTGGATGTGATACGCATTCCTATTTCAGCACTCCGGGTTCGACGCTTCCGGCGGCGATGAAAACCGGCAAGCTGACCTTACGCCCGAACGCCGTTGCCAGTCACATCATCGTGGACCCGAAAACGGGGAAAGCCAAAGGCGTCGCGTTTGTGGATCGCCTGACGAAAACGGCTCACGAAGTGTTTGGCAAAGTCGTCGTGGTTTGCGCTTCGACCATTGAATCCGCGCGATTGTTGCTGAATTCGGCAACGCGCCAACATCCGAATGGGTTGGGAAATTCGTCGGATGCGCTGGGGCGGTATCTGATGGATCACACGTACTCGGTCAGCGTCGGAGGAGTTGTAACGAAAGTCGCGAAATATCCGTATGCTCACGATGACGGGCGAAACAACGGCGCGTACATCCCGAAATTCCGCAACGTATTCGACAAACATCCGAAATTCATTCGCGGGTACGGCGTTCAGGCGCAAGCGCAAAAAGGATTATTCCCCACGCATTTGCGCCGCTTGCCGGGACTGGGGGCGGACTTCAAACGGATGGTGCGCGAAACTCGGGACGCGCCCAATTTCTGGATTGGTGCTTTTGGCGAAATGCTCGCCCGCAAAGAAAACCGCGTGACGATCAACAAAAACGTCAAAGACGCCTGGGGCATTCCCGTCGCGCACATCGAATGCACGCACAGTGACAACGAACGCGAAATGGCGAAAGATCAGATTGAAACCTTGCGCGAAATGGTTCACGAAGCGGGGTGGGACATTCAGTGGGAAAACCCGAACCTGTCGCCGCCCGGTTTGTGCATTCATGAAGTTGGCACCGCGCGCATGGGCAACGATCCCAAAACGTCCGTGCTGAACAAATTCAATCAAAGCTGGGACGTGAAGAATGTGTTTGTGACCGACGGCTCATGTTTTGTTTCGATGGGCTGTCAAAACCCTACGCTGACGATGATGGCGATCACCGTCCGCGCCTGTGATTACATCGCCGAAGAACTTAAGAAAGGCAATCTTTAACTTCAAATCTTTTCCCGCGAAGTCACACGAAAAAAGCACGAAGAATGAATAGACAGGATTTACAAGATTCACAAGATTGGTTGGAGTTCGATTCCATCCATCTTTTTCATCCTGTGAATCCTGTCTGAAGATTTCTCTTCGTGCTTCTTCGTGTGACTTCGTGGGGGGAATCATTCTTAACCGTTATGCAACCAATCGTACAAATCTCTCTTGATCTTACCGATATCAAAGAAGCAATCGAAACCGCTCGCATCGCTGTGGAAGCTGGCGTGGACTGGCTGGAAGCCGGAACGCCGCTGATCCTGGCCGAAGGACTGCACGGAGTTCGTGCGTTGCGCGCGGAATTTCCCAATCATCCGATCGTCGCCGATCTGAAAACCATGGACGGCGGATACCTGGAAGCCGAAATGATGGCCAAAGCCGGAGCCACGCACGTTGTCGTGATGGCGCGCGCGCATGCCGAAACTATCAAGTGCGTCGTCAAGGCCGGACGCGATTTCGGCGTCAAGGTGATGGGCGACAACATGGTGTGCGACGACAAAGCCGCCGCGTCGAAATGGATGGAAGACCTGGGCGTGGATTACATCGTGCACCACACGGGCTTTGACGAACGCAACGGCATTTTTGCCGACACCGGACATATGCTCAGCCCGCTGGACGACCTGAAAGCCGTCGTCGACGCGGTCAGCATTCCCGTCCAGGCCGTCGGCGGACTTTCCATCGAACAAGCCATCAGCATGCCGAAACACGGCGCTCCGCTGGTGGTGATCGGCGCTCCGCTGGCGATTGATGCCAACTCTTTCAGCACTACCAGCGGCGACCTCAAAGGAATCTTGAGCGAAATCGTAAGGAGAATCAGACTATGAGCAATTCCATGACAGCGGTCGTCCAATACGACCTGAAACCCGGTTCGGTTGAAGTCCGCGAAGTGCCGGTTCCCGAAATCGGCGAAGACGAAGTTCTGTTGTCCGTTGGCGCGGTCAGCGTGTGCGGCAGCGATGTGCATCAGTATCACGCTTCGCAAAGCTGGCCGGTGAACGTGCCGGTTATTCTGGGCCACGAATTCGGCGGCATTGCGGCGAAAGTCGGCAGTCGCGTCAAAACCATTAAAGAAGGCGACCGTGTCGTTTCCGAAACTGCGTCGTACATTTGCGGCCAGTGCATGATGTGTCGCACCGGCGCGTACAACCTGTGTCCGCAACGCAAAGGATTTGGTTACGGCATCAACGGCGCGATGGCAGGGTTCGTCCGTGTGCCGGAACGCACGCTGCACCACATTCCAGATACTTTGTCGTTTGAAAAAGCGGCGCTGACCGAACCGTGCTGCGTTGGGTACAACGCCGTTATCGAAAAAAGTAACGTCAAACCGGGCGACACCGTAGTCGTGTTCGGCCCCGGCCCGATTGGTTTGCTGTGCGCGGAAATGGCCAGGCTGGCCGGAGCCGGAAACTTGATCGTCGCCGGTTTGACCAGCGACGCTTCGCGTCTGGAAGCGGCCAAGGAACTCGGAGCGACTCACACGGTCAATTTGCAGGAAACCGATTTGAAAGAGTTGGTCATGAGCCTGGGTGATGGACTCGGCGCGCATTTGGTTGTGGACGCCGCCGGAGCTTCGGCGGCATTGAAATCCGCGCTCGA
>DAOMFR010000018.1:7240-29078 GCA_035429885.1 Blastocatellia bacterium | reverse complement strand
TACGTGAAAGCAGTGTTGCAGCCAAAGTCTTAATTTACAGGGAACAACAATGAAGCTTCGACGAACTTTCGCCTTGTTTTTGCTGTTGGCTTGCTTGCCTTCGCTGCTTGTGGCGCAAACTGCACAGACGGCGCAAACGGACAATGAGCCCGTTCGCGCGATCAAAGCTCCGCGCAATCCGTTACCCGCCGAATCGGCTTCGGCGGGCGTATCGAAGTTTTCCTTCATCGTGTACGGCGACACGCGCGGGCGGCGCGACGGATTGGAGTTGCAATACGAACATTCGATGGTCGTCAATTCGGCTGTGCAAGCAATCAAGCGGCTGGAAAAGACGGAGCATCCGATTAAATTCGTGCTGCAAACTGGCGATGGCGTCGCCAATGGGCGCATCGGGCGACAATGGAATGTCAGTTACGTGGATCTGATTAACCGGCTGACTCAGGACGGAGGCGTGCCGTATTTTCTGGCTCCAGGCAATCATGATTTGAGCAGCGCCGCAGTGCATGACGATCCACAACGGCAAATTGGCTTGAAGAATTTTTACGCCGCCAATGCCGAACTGATTCCGCCCAACGGGTCTCCGCGCCGAATGACGGATTACCCTGTGTTCTCTTTCGGTTACGGCAATTCGTTCTTCATCGCCTTGGATTCCAACATTATCGGAGACGACAAACAGTTCGAATGGGTGAAAGCTCAGTTGGAAGGTTTGGATCGAAACCGTTATCGCAATGTGGTGGTTTACGCGCATCATCCAGTGCTTTCTTCAGGTCCGCACGGAGGCGCAAAGGTTGAACCGCAAACTGCGATTTTGCGGCAACGATACATGCCGCTATTTCGCAAACATCACGTCAGGATGTTTTTTGTCGGCCACGACCATATGTTTGAACATTGGGTGGAACGATATGAAGACAGCGCGGGCAAACACCGACTGGATCATATTTTGACCGGCGGCGGCGGCGCTCCGCTGTATACCTTTGCCGGCGATCCGGACACGCGTGATTACATCAAGGCCGGAGCGGCGGAAAAGGTCACGCTCGACCGCATCGCGAAACCGGCGTATGAGCCCGGCATGGGCGCTTATCATTATGTCCTGGTGACGGTGGACGGAGACAAAATCAATCTGGAAGTCGTTGGCCTGGATTGGGGCAGGGATTTCCAGCCGTATCGCAGTAATAAAGCAAACTTGAACGATCAAGAAAGGTAATACTCGAACTTATATGGCTAAACTTAGCGCATTTCCGAAAGCATTCATGGACGATTTGTGTGTGCATCGCACCATGTCGTTATTCGATTGGATTGATTTGGCGGCGACGTTGGATGTTGACGGCGTGGAGATGTATCCGGGCTTTTTCGCCAACTTCGAACCCGATTACATTGCCAAAGTGAAACAGCACGCCGATGCGAAAGGCCTCGAAATTCCGATGATGTGCTGTTCTCCGGATTTTACCCAGCACGACGCGGCAGAACGCGAAAAGGAACTGGAAAAAGAACGGTTCTGGATTGACTTGACAGCGCAACTCGGCGGCAGTTTTTGCCGCGTGCTGTCTGGCCAACGCCGCGAAGACGTGTCGCGCGAAGACGGCATTCGCTACACGGTGGATTGCATCAAGGCCGTGATCCCATACGCCGCCGAACGCAACATCGTGTTGAACATGGAAAACCATTACAAAGATGGTTACTGGAAATATCCGGAATTCGCCCAGCGTCTGGATGTGTTTCTGGATGTCATCAACGAAATTGATTCGCCCTGGTTTGGTGTGAACTTCGACCCGTCGAATTCCATCATCTGCGGTGAAGACCCGCTGGATGTGCTGGCTGCCGTCAAGCATCGTGTGGTCACGATGCACGCGTCGGATCGGTATTTGATCAGCGGTACGATTGAAGATTTGAAATCGCAGGACGGTTCGACGGGTTACGCCAAGAACCTGAAGCACGGCGTTATCGGCAAAGGCTTGAACGATTACGACAAGATTTTTTCCACGCTGAAAGCGGAAGGCTTCAATGGATGGATTTCCATCGAAGACGGCGAAAACGGCATGGAAGAATTGCGCGAATCGGTCGCGTTTTTGCGTCGCAAGATGGCCGAACATTTCGGTTAAAGAACAGCGAAGTGACAGGAGTGGGACAATTTTCCAAATTGTCCCACCTTCACAAGCAAAATATCCGGCGAAACTCGACCCAGGCAATCGCAACCTGATCAACGACGGACAATTTGAAAAATTGTCCTACTCTGCTTATGCGCCCAACAGTTTTCGTCACACGTCAGCTTCCTGCGCCGGTCATGAACAGACTGAGCCAGAGTTGCGACGTTCACGTCAGCACAATGGCAGGCGAGCTTTCACGCGAAGCGCTGCTTGCTGGCGTGCGTGAAGCCGATGGACTTGTTTGCTTGCTGACGGATCGTATTGACCGTGAAGTTATCGAAGCTGGGACAAAGCTGCGCGTTATTGCCAACGTCGCGGTCGGTTATAACAACATTGATGTGGCCACGGCTCAACAGCGTGGCATTTATGTTACGAACACGCCCGATGTGTTGACCGATGCGACGGCGGATTTGACCTGGGCGCTGATTCTGGCTGTCACTCGGCGAATTGTCGAAGCTGACACATTTTTGCGAGCTGGCAAATTTGATGGCTGGGATTTCGATATGCTGCTCGGCTCTGGATTGTCAGGCAAAACGTTGGGAATTATCGGGTTTGGGCGAATTGGCAAAGCAGTTGCCCGGCGCGCGATGGGGTTTGGATTGTCTGTCATTTATTGCGGGCGAGACGACATCGCGTATCGAGACGATTCGCACTACAACGCTCAAATTCTGAACCGGCAAAACTCCCGCCAAGCCGCGACCGCACCGCTCACGCAAAGCGCCAGAAGCGACGGGATGGCTGCGCGAAGAGTGACATTCCATCAACTACTGGAATTGTCGGATATTGTCACGTTGCACGTTCCGTTGGCGGCAACGACTCAGCACCTGATTAACGCAGCAGCCTTCACGCGAATGAAGCCGACGGCGTACTTGATCAACACCGCTCGCGGGCCGGTGATTGACGAAACTGCGCTGGTCGAAGCATTGCGGAACCACAGAATTGCCGGGGCCGGACTGGATGTTTTCGAACATGAACCCACAGTGACCACGCCGTTGCTGGAAATGCCAAATGTTGTGTTGTTGCCTCACATTGGCAGCGCAACGCTGGAAACCCGCACGGCGATGGCAATGCTGGCGGCTGAAAACACCATTGACGCACTGTCTGGCAAAAAGCCTCGCAATCTGGTCTGGCAATAACTTATCAGCTCAGTTGCTTTACCAGCGATTGCATCTGCTTGAACTCCGGTGTGCCTGCCGGACACAACTCAAACAACGCCATTTCCACCGAAGAAATCACTGCGCCGGATTTTGCCATTTTGTTGATGGCGACTTCGCGATTGCGTGGCAATCGTGTTGAAACTGCGTCGCTCAGCAGGTGAACTTGATAGCCATCTTGCAGCAAGCCGTGCGCGGTTTGGCTGACGCAGATATGGGCTTCGATGCCGCAAACCATCACCTGTTCCGCGTGAAGTTCTCGCAATTGCAGGTCAAATTCCTGAACGCCACAGGCCGAAAACGACATCTTTTCAATTGGCTCCGCACCTTCGAGAAAATGATTGGCGATTTCCTGCACGGTGGGGCCAAGCCCCTTCGGATATTGTTCGGTGATGATGACAGGCACGTTCAACAGATTGGCAGCTTGCACTAGCAGGGAAACGCGCTCGGCGATTTGATCGAAATCGCCGATGATCTTGCGAAACGCTTCCTGCATATCAATCACGGCCAGCACAGCGCGCTGCCGATCGAGCAACGCTGGATGTTTGGTTGCCATAAGTTTCCCTTCGCGGTTTGATGATTCAATTGGCCGGAATTGGATTGGTCGTGAAAGACGCTTCTCGCGCAGATTGTGATCGCGCGGTGAAGGTCAGTAATACCAGCACAATCCAGAGCAAATCCGACAACAGCAAGTGAACAATCTGAAGCCAGATGGGGGCGTGCATCAGCAAATTGACGAGTCCCGCTCCAAGCTGAGCCAGCACCAAAACGATCATTGCCGTGGAAAGCTTTTTGATCCAGTCGCCGTTCGCATTGCCAGAGCGCCAGGTGTGCGCGAGTGCCGCCGTCGCGATCAGCAATGCGCCAACGCCGACAGCGATGAACGGATGATAGAACCTCAGCCGGATCAACATATGCGAAGTCGGCGACAAATCCAGCTTCAGGCCTTCGGCCAATGATGTGACAGGGAACAGAGTTCCTCCCAGTGCAGTGATGGCTCCGCTGACACCCAGAATCAATGTCCCGACGATCGCCATCAGCAAAATCCAGTTCAGGGATTTCTGCCGCTTCGATTCAATCGCGTCGACGCTTGTTTCAATGGAAGCCGTCCAGGCCGTCAGCGTCAGCATGGCGACCATCAAAAACGTGTTGATCAAATGCCCTGACATCCACCAGGCGCGCGCGATGGATTTGTTTTCGGCGACGTATTCAAACAGCACCAATCCGGCTCCGACCGCCGCTTCAGTCAGCATGAAGAACATCGAAAGCGCAGCATATCTTCGTGCCGGGTGTTTGGGTGCTAAGGCTCGAAGCGCCCACACCAGCAATCCCACGGTCAGCAGCAATGCCAGTCCGCTGCTCAGCCGGTGAGAAAACTCAATCACCGTTTTGATCGTTGGCGAACGCGGGATGATTTCGCCATTGCACAATGGCCAATGGCTGCCACAGCCTGCGCCCGAACTGCTGGCGCGAACGTAAGCTCCCCACAAAATAACGATCAGATTAAACGCCAGAACTCCCCAGGCGTATTTGGCAAATCGTGAGAGTTTCATTGCAACACCTGATATGAAAAAAGGTGACCCAGCCGAAGGCGGATCACCCGAAATAACGATAAAACGATTTCATTGCCCATCGCAGCCGACAGCGGCCAGTAAGGCGGAAGTATAAATAAAAAGTGCAGTTATAGCTCGCGTGGGCTGGCGTATTGTTCGTAACGGCGAAGCGGTTCCCATTCTGCTGAATATTCAAAACGCATTTCGGGGCAGCGCTCTTCCAGTTTCACGATTTCAACCGCTTCAATAAACAACCGGTCGAGATTTTCGATTGGGCTTCCGGTTTTCATGCAGGCGGCAACGTGTGTACGAATGACTTTATCAACTTTCCCACGAATTCCGGGGGCGAGTTGATTAATCATTTTCAGGGTTTGGTCGGATATTTTCATCATTGATTAAAACTTCTCCTGTGAAATTAGTTTGATTGGAAGCTGCAATGATACACCGGAAAATCCCGTTTGCAATTTATTTCTGGCATTTTCACGCTTGCAAATCGAAAGATTACAAAACTTTTCAGCTTCTGGTCGGTCATCGAAGGGTTTTTATACGGTTTGGTCACTGTAGCTTGCGAAATTGCTTTTGAACCTTGTCTTGTCGCTCTCAACCTTTTTGTCTACACTGTTCGGGCTTGCCAATCAGGCCTGCAAACAAGCTTCAGAATCAATTTTGGAAGTTATGTCACACCGAAAACGAATCGTTTCAGTCGCCATCATTTGTGTCTTTGCGCTGGCAATCGCTGTGTTCAATCTGTCAGCGGGTTTTGCCAATGCGATTCAACAGCAGAAGAAAAAATCGCCGCCCAAAACTCCCACTGATCGCGAAGCCTTGGCCAAAAAACCTGCGCCTTCGGGGTCGTTGAAAGACCGGCTGGGCGCGGATGATGGTTATGGACTTGCCTTGTTCTACTCTTCGACGGTTCACGGCAATCTGGAAGTGTGCGGCTGTCCGATTCATCCGCTGGGCGGTGTCGCGCGTCGAACCGGATACATCAATGCCTTCAAACGGCGCAGCCCTGACGCTGCCATCCTGCAAGTGGACGCCGGGTTTATTTTCGGCGACGAAACCAACTCGGCGGGTGAACTACGGGAAGATATTCGATTGATGAACGATTGGATCGTTCGTGCCAACGAAGTCTTAGGACTGGATGTCGTCAATCTTGGTTTCCGCGATTTGCGCTACGCGGGAATGTTGCTGAATTCTTCGCTGTCCTGGACGGGGAAGCCAAAAGCTGAAAAATCCGCGCTGATTTCGTCTAATGTGAAGCCTGTGGATTCCTCGCGCGTTAGCCCGGCGCCGTATGTCATCAAAATCGCCACGGCTAAACGGTTACCGCAACCGGTTCGCATTGCTTTTATTGGAGTCAGCGATGTTGCTCCGGAAGAGCAGGCAGCGGCTGTCAAGGCGTCTGGTTTGGTAATCAACGATCCGCTGGAGTCAGTGAAAGCTGCGCTGGCCGAAGTTCGCGACAGGGCTGATGTGACTGTGGTTGTTGGATTTCTGTCGTTGCCGATGGTCAACAAACTGGCGCGGCAAAACGATGACCTGGATATCATCATCAACACGGACGAGCGCGGGCTGGTTCCGGACCCGCGCCAGATCAACAACGCGTTGGTGGTTTATGCGGCGAAAGAAACCAAGCATCTGGGCGAATTGCGGTTTTACGTGGATAAAGAAGGCGTCGTGGATCGCTTCACGGCTCGTTACATCGAACTCGACGAAGTTATCCCGGACGATCCGCAACTGCTGGCAATCACCAAACAGGCTCGCAAGGAAATTGATGTCGTGCAAAACCGGTTGGCCGAAGAAGAAGCCAAGGCGTTTGTCGCGGCAAATGGCAGCCAGCCTTCGGCGTATGTGACTTCGGAAGCCTGCGCCAAGTGCCACAAACCGGAATATGAGACTTGGCAAAAGTCGCGTCATTCGCGCGCATTTGCGGCGCTGGAAACCAAGCAGCGAACCTACGACGCCGCTTGCATTGGCTGTCATTCGCTGGGATTTCAAAAGCCTGGCGGGTTCGTGAACATCAAGGCGACTCAGCATTTGGCAAACGTCCAGTGTGAATCCTGTCATGGCCCCGGAGCTGAGCATGTCGCCAAACCAACAATCGCCAATTACAAAACGCCGCCGAAAAACGAAAGCTGTTTGATTTGCCACGACCGCGAAAACAGCCCGGATTTCGATTTTGCGAAGTATTGGCCGGTGGTTGCGCATGCCAATTCGCTGAAACAGCCGACGGCTGCCGCTGGGAAACCGAAACCTGTTGCGCCTCGGCGAGTGCGAAAGAACTGACGAGATGGAAAGCCTGCTCAAACTGCTGCCGACCATGATTCGCCTTTCGGGCGATAACGAAGAGGTTCGGGAACAAGCAGTGTTTGCGGCTTGGCGTGTGGCGGCGGGCAAAGGCGTTGCCAGCGGATGCGCGCCTTTTCGGTTGTACAACAAACAGTTGGTCGTCGCCGTGCTGGATCAAGCCTGGAAAAAGCAGTTGGAATCGCTGTCGAGCCAATACTTGTTCCGGATCAATTCATTGCTGGGTGTGCAGATGGTCACGTTCATCGAATTCCGCGTGGATCGAGATTTTGTGTTGAAGGCTCGCGGCCACGATGCTCACGAACGCGAATTTCATCACACCGAAGAATTGAAGGAAGAATTGAAATCGTCCGCTGAAGAAATTCACGACCCGGAATTGCGCGAAGCTTTTTTGCGCGCGGCGGCAAAGAGTTTGGAAAGAAAATTGGAACGTTGAAATCGGAATGATGAATTGACCCAACCGAACTTCATTCTTCATCACACAAGATTCATCATTCCGATTTCATAACTCATCATTCACATATGCCTATCACACGAACCGAAGTTGAAAAGATCGCCAAGCTGGCCAACCTGGAATTGACCGACGCCGAAAAGGAATCGTTTTCAGGCCAGTTGGCTGCCATCGTTGAATACATTGACCAGTTGAACGAATTGGACACCTCAACCGTCACTCCCTGGCAAACGCGCAGCGTCGGCGAAGCAGCAACTGCGTACGCCTCGCGCGACGATGTCGTTGAACCCAGCCTCGGTCAGGAAACGGCGCTGGGTCAGGCACCAGACCCGGACGAAGGCCATTTCACTGTTCCAAGAGTCATTTAAGTTGAAGGTCGGTGGTTGGTTGCCGGTATCTTTATTCGGCGAATACTCGCTACCTTTCCGGGCACAAGCCACCGACGACCTGTCACTGATTACCGACAATCAATCGGAGCACAACATTGACCATCGAAGAGATTCACAAACTGTATACATCGGGCGACGCCAAACCGAGCGAAGTTGTCCGAACTTCCCTTGAAAAAATCGAAGCCGACAATGACCGGCTGAACGCGTATTTGACTGTCAATCGCGACGCTGCGCTCCAAGCCGCAGTGGCACAGGATGCGGAGATTCAGTCTGCTCTCAAATCCAAACCGCTGGCCGGAATTCCCGTCGCCGTCAAGGACAATATGTGCACAGCCGGAGTTCGCACGACTTGCGGCTCGCAGATATTGGGTAATTACGTTCCGCCGTACACCGCGACGGCAGTCAAAAAGCTGGAAGACGCCGGTGCGATTATCGTTGCCAAAACCAACATGGACGAATTCGCCATGGGTAGTTCGACGGAAAATTCTTCCTTCGGCACGGTCAGAAATCCGATCAACACGGATTACGTTCCGGGCGGCAGTTCAGGAGGTTCGGCGGTGGCCGTTGCCGCTGGTCATGTGCCTGTTTCACTGGGATCAGATACTGGAGGGTCGATCCGCCAACCAGCTTCGTTTTGCGGAATTGTGGGGCTGAAGCCGACTTATGGCCGCGTTTCGCGCTTCGGGTTGGTCGCTTATGCTTCGTCACTGGATCAGATTGGGCCGTTTGCGAATTCGGTAAAAGACGCCGCGCGAATGCTGCAGGTCATTTCCGGTCACGATCGCCACGATTCGACTTCGACGAATGTGGAAGTGACGGATTACCTTTCGGCGATGACCGGCGACATCAAAGGGGTGCGTGTCGGGATTCCGCCGGAATGTTTTGGCGAAGGCTTGGATGCGGACGTTCGAGTGAAGGTCGAAGCCGCCATCAACAAGCTGAAGGAACGCGGTGCCGAAATTGTGGAAGTCCATTTGCCGCACACCAAATACGTTGTCGGCGTGTATTACCTGATTGCGACAGCCGAAGCGTCGTCGAACTTGGCTCGGTTTGATGGTGTGCGTTACGGATTGCGCGCAGAAGAAGCGCGATCACTTTCGGAAATGTATCGCCTGACGCGCGACGCCGGGTTCGGAGCCGAAGTAAAACGGCGAATCATGCTTGGCACGTTTGCGCTGTCTTCGGGGTATTACGACGCCTATTACGAAAAAGCTCAGCGAGTGCGCGCGATGCTGGTGAATGATTTTGCCGAAGCTTTCAAAAAGTGCGATGTCATTGCCACGCCGACGGCGCCGACGCCTGCGTTCAAGATTGGAGAAAAATCCGATGATCCCTTGGCGATGTACCTGGGCGACATTTTCACGGTCACGATCAATCTGGCTGGCGTCCCCGCAATCAGCATTCCTTGCGGAACTTCGTCAGCCGGCCTGCCCATCGGAATGCAGTTGATCGGCAACCATTTCGACGAAGCGCGGTTGTTGAATGCGGCTTACGCCCACGAACAATAAGCTTTATCGAAAACACGTCCAGGCAAAAATCACCAACACAATCACAGCCAACAACAGTAGCGGAACTGTGGTTTGCAAATGTTGGTTGGAATTGCCGTTGGGCTTCTTTTTTGAAATGACAGGCTTGGCGGAAGTGGTTTCAGTTTGCTGAACTGAGGGCTTGGCTTTGATTTTGGCCGGGCGTTTTCTGGGAGATTCCAGCTTCTTTTTCAGCAGCGACAGGTTTTGTTTGCGCGTCAATTCGTTGATTGCCGTTTCCAGCGGAGTGACGACCGTCGTAAGCCGGCGAACCGGACGAGTGATCGGGATAATCCACGAATCGGAATTTAGTCCGTAGCTTGGTTCGGTGAATTCGTACACGATGGGCAGAATGACGGCGTCCTGGTTTTGGCGATGAGCCCGCAAACTGTCCACGCGCAAGCTGGGCGGGCGCGATTGGCGAAGTTGGGTTGGCTGCCACTGTGCCATAACGGCATCTCCACAAGAGCAGGCTCAATTCTCATTGATCAGCTTTTCAATTTGTTTTTCCAGCTTTTGATATTCGCCAACTCCACGTTTGATGTGTCGCACGTTGCCGCGCCGGTCAATCAGCACCACCGTTGGCAAATTGGCGACGACATAATGTTCGTCGTTGGTTAGGTCATCCATTTTGCCAACGGCAATTGGATAGTTGAGTTGGTGCTTAGACTGGAAGTTGCGCAAGGCTTTCAGCTCCTGATCTCGCTTCAAACCTTCTTCCATGTCCGAACGTCCATAAAGTTTGGTCACGCCAATGATTGACAATCCTTTGGCCGAAAACCTTTTTTGTAATTCGCGCCATTCCGGAAACGCGCCAGCGCATTGGCTGCACCACATCGCCCAAAAATCCAACAGCACCACTTTCCCGCGCAACCCCGACAGTCTGACGGATTCCGAACCGGCCCAGATTGGAGCATCCAGTTCAGGCGCAGGCGTGAACATTAAACGAGCAGCGCCAAGTTCCGACTCGTAAAACGATTTGAGCACAGCCTGTTCCTCAAATTCAGTTGTCAGCACTTGTTTGTGGAATGCGTCGGCTTCTTTTTTGAAACCCAATCGTTCCTGCGCGGAAATGTATTCCGCCGCCAGCGTCAATCGGTCGCGCAAGGCCACATCTGACAATCGCTCTTCTGCATCAAACAGTTTGGCTCTTTTGGTTCTTAATTCGTAACCGCGAAGCGCGTTTTTGGCCACCAGTTCATACCGTCCACGTTCACGCCAGGCAGTCACCAATTCCCTGAACAGGCTCAGGCGCGTCGCCACTTGAAAAATGGTTTCCGGCATTTCCTTCTGTAATTCATCCAGAAGCTGTTGTGCCTCTTCGATCTGTCCAAGTTCTATCAATGAGCGAATCAGACCTGTGCGAACTGTGCTGGCAAATCTGGATTTTGGCTCGGCTTTCAGCAAAGTGCGTCCAGCTTCGATTGCCTGAGTAAACTGTTCTGTTTGCAGATAAAGCGAGTATAAGGCCAGCAATTCATCGCCCTTCCAATCGGCGATTTTGAATCCGATCACTTCACTGGCGGCTTTTTTCCGGAAGGCTTCGATGCGGGAATCCAATTCATACAATTGCGCCTTGCCGTTTTCGAGATCGCGGTCAAGCTCTTCCTGCAACTTGAGTTGGGCTTCCTGGAGTTGCCGCAACACTTTGGATGGTTTTCCGCTTTGGGCAGAGACGGGCACGCTGGCTGCGACCAAAACCAGCGGCAACAGCACTGCGCCAAAGACAAAAAACAAAATTCTGTTCGTCATAAGTTTCCTGTGAAAAAACGCGTTCGGGATAGTTGGGCTTGGCACGCATTCTATTCGTAGCTTCGTGCGCGGAGCAAGAATTCATTTTGGGAAGCGCTTAAAGTCCAACGGAGGTGAAATCTGCCGAAGGGTAATGCCGGGCCAGCGCAGCGATTCGTTCTTTTTGCTTTGCCGTCAGGATTTCTCCGCGACCGGCAACGCCTTTGTTAAACCGGTTGCGGCGCGCGTCGCTTTCGGTGGTGGCAACGGCATGTTCGATGGCGGTGCGTTCGGCGCTCAAACCGTAAAAACTCAGCAAGCGTTCGACGGTTCCAGCCTTGTCTCGAATCATGTCTTCGTAGTGCAGCCAGACGACTTCTAGCCGTTTGTTACATTCGGCGCGCTGCCACGAAGAAATGAACTGGAAATACCAGGGCAGCACATTGTCAATAATCAGATCGGTTTGCTGCTCTTCGGTCGAGCGGTCGAAATCTTCGCGGTTGTAATACGTCGTTGCTGTGAACCCCGTCCGGTAAAAATCCCGAAGGCTGATCGTCGTGTCGTAAATGTTTCGCACCAGAATAATTGGCCGGATGCCGAAGGCCTGCATCAACTGAATATTCGCTTCCGAGGCTCGGCAATGTTGCTGAGTCACGGTGTTCGTTTTGCCGAACTTGACCCAAATTGGCAGGTCGAGTTCGTGTTCGTTTTGCAGCGCGGCGAAAACCGAAAAGATCGGGCGGAACTTTGTCAGATTAACCATGACGTTTTTCAAAAACGTCGAACCGCTTTTGGGCGCGCAGGCAATGAAGATGTGTTTGCCCAATGCGGCGGAATCGTAATCGGTTGTGTAATCGTCCAATCGTGCCGGTTCTTGAGTATAAGCAAGCGCGTTGGTCAGGCTGACGTAATATGTTGGGCAGCGGTGAATGCTCAGCGCTTTTCTTAGAATCGGCAGGGAAGTCGAGTATTGGTGATTGCGGCTGAAAATCAGGGCGAGGTTGTGAAACGTGTCGGCGAAGTGATTGCGCGCTTCTTCGTCTTGAATCTGATTGCCGCAAAGTTCCAGCGCCATTGCTTCTTGCACCAGCGAGTGGATGACTTCGTCGTCGGCTTGTTCGCGAACCAGT
Organism: Blastocatellia bacterium; assembly: GCA_035429885.1. GTDB lineage: Bacteria > Acidobacteriota > Blastocatellia > RBC074 > RBC074 > RBC074. The sequence goes on along the minus strand of DAOMFR010000018.1, from coordinate 16,690 downwards.
TTATCAATTCGTCGTTTGTAGGCATGTGCCAGAACTTGCACGAGGGCGTCGTGTTCCGGTGAGCGTGTCGAAACCCTTTGCAGCGCTGGTTTCAACAGGATCAGGACCGTTTCCGCATCGCCCTGTTGGAGTTTGGCGGAAGCAATTTCGAGGTCGGCGCGGAGCGACGCGTGCGCGCCGGGAATCTGGTGCGCACGCACGTCACGAGCTTTTCTGCTCCTGCCCATACCGATCCGTTACTTCTTGAAAAAAGCGTCCACGCGCGGACGAATGGTGGCGTCAATCGAACCTTCGGTGGTTTCGCTGGGCATGCCTTTCAGCAAACGCCATTTCTCGACATGCTCAATCGCTTTGCCTGGAGCGATCTTTTGCAGCGGGCCAAGCGTTTCGACTTCCAGAAAGTCCTTGTTGGTGAATGTCTCGAAATTGCTGCCGCCGTCGGGGTACGGTTTGCCATCCTGATAATCGAAGCCTTTGACGAACAGCGTGCCGTTGTTCAAGTAGCCAATCCAGCCACCGCGATGCGCCAAACCAAGCTTGGTCGGCTTCTTTGCGGCTTTATCCTGTCGCAAGGTGATGTAGCGCGTGCCAAATCTCCAACGCGGATCGGCCAGATCCGTGAACGGCCAAACGATCAAATGCTGGTTTGGCGCGAAGCCTCTGTAATCAGGTTTTTCGCCCGGCTCCAGTGAACCGGGATGCGCGATTTTTTCCGGCAATGGAATGATGGCTACGCCGCCTTGCGCCATGACGGTCAGCGCCCACGGAGCCAGTTCAATGGTTTTCGCTCCTTTGTTGCGCAACCGATGCACCAGCGTCACGCCCGTGCCTTCGGCGTCCAGCGTTAGATCAATTTCCTTTTGCATTCCGGTCAGTTTTTCGATGGGTTGGATCAGGCGGACGCCGGTTTCGCCCAGCTTTTCATGTTTGATCGGCGAATTGTCCAACTCGTATGTGCGCACGGGATCTTCTGGCGCGTGCCACAGGCGATGACCTCCGCGAATTTGCCAGGCATTTTCGCCAGACTTGCCCATTTGCTCATCGAACTCTTTGAAGACGTTTGGCTCGCCAACGAAGCCGTAGCGCATGACGCGCGGCCCGATGTCGAGCGTCAAAATTAAATCCACGGTTCCGTTGGAAAGCTGCAAATTGTTTTGCCAGCCTTTGTACGCGACGTTTTGCATGGTGACTTTCATAGTTGCCTTGGTTGTGGAAACCAGATTGATTAGAGCGGCGGCCAGGGCGGACAACACGATCAGCCACAACAAATGGCGTCGCCGAGAAGTGAAATGGGTGTGAAACGTCTTTGCCAAAAGTGCCTCCTGAAAAGGTTGGGGATACAGCAGGTTCAAATGACGGTCAGACTTGATCCAGGTCGGGTCTGGGGCGCGTCCGTGGTTCTTCGTTGCCGGAGTTGCCAGAACCGGGATTGGTCGGCGTCACGCTGTGTGGCGTTTGAGGCGTTGGACTGGGTTCCGGTTTGGGAACGGCGTCCGCAGCAGTTTTTGCTTCTTCGTACTTTTGTTGAGCTTGCAGCGCGTTTTGCTTTGCGGTCGCTGAATCGCCATTTTTGGACGCTGTTTCCGCCTGCCGTCTCAAGTTTTCGGCGTCCTGCCATTGTGGCGTGGCGAACTGGGGTGCTTGGGCGGCGTTGGCGGCATCGCGTGCTTTTTTCATCTCGTCAAAAAACTGCTGAGCATCTTTACGCTCGGTTTCCTTGAGCGCCAATTCATCGCTGACGGCCAAGACGCGGCGATAGATCGGTTCGGCTTCCTTGAACTTGCCCTGGTTAAACGCGATTTCGGCATCGCGCCAGGCAGTTTGCGCTTCGATGACTTTGGCGGCGAACAATGGTTTGTTGCCGTAGCTTTTCTGAAGCGTTTTCAACGCGGTTTCCGCCTGAGCACGGGTGATCTTGGTATTTTCTTCGGAGCCGTAAATTCCTTCTTTGGTTAAGTTCCAAGCCGGTTTGGCCAAAAATAATCCACCAGCCAGCAGCGCGAGGAAGATGGCAATGTTGCGGATAGTCCGTGTGGAAATCCCGCTTTCAGGATTCGTCGTTGTTGTCATAGTTGGCCTCGGAGTGACTTTGGTTGTGAATGAAGGCGGCGTGTTCACCGGCGTGGTGGCCGCCAGCGGCGTAGAGCTGGTTGCCGCGGTTTTTGCCTGGTTCAATTGACTGAAGTTCGGCGTTGGTGGTGTGGGCGGCAATTGCGAAGTTGTCACGGCTCTGGTCGGAGCATTGGCTGCCTGTTCGGAAGCTGCAAATATCTGCTGTCGGATTGCCGCGGGGATGCTGGATTGGGTGTTGGGATGATTGCTGATTTCGCGCACGGCCTTGAACAAATGAGAGACAGCGCGTTTGATCTCCGCTTCGGTTACGTCTGTGGATTTGGCATGAACGATGTTGTTACGCACGCCTATCCCAAAGAACACATCCGGCGGATTGGCAAAAAATGCACGATGAGCGTCTACCCGCTCACCGACTGTCGCGGGTTTGCCATCTTTGCCGAGCAGGTTCGGGTTGACGAAGCTCAGCAGAAATTCGAGCAATGAAACCAGTTGGATGACCTGAGTGACAGAATTCTGTTCCTGTTCAATCTGTGCCACCGGAAAAACGCCTAGGGGAAGCATCTTCACCTCTCAAAGTATTTCAGATTCCCGCTTGATCAATGAAGCAGGTATTGGCCGGACGCAACGATACTGACCGTCCGCCGATTCGTCAATTCTGGCAGTTTGCGCCTGATTTAGGAACTTGCAGATCGTTTGAAGAGTGCCAACGATGGTAAGCCGAGCCAGAAACAGAGCGTTATTGCCTGGTCAATCGCGCCCTTGAGCCAAAATTTTGTAACCGCCGTGCTGGTTTTTCCGACTTAAGTAGGTGAGAGAGTTGATTTTCACTCTCCAGCAGTGCAGCTTTAGGAATGAATTTGGTAAGTATCAACTGGAAGATTAATTGCCTGAGATCACCTGAATGCTCCGAATGGCCGAATACGCTGAACCTGAAATTCAAATGACTCCGCAAAATCAGGTTCGAGACAAGACAGATGACGAACTCGTTGTTGCCGCTCGCGGTGGCGATGAATTGGCGTTTGCTCAATTGTTCAAACGGCATAGCGGGTTGGTTTCGCGTCTGGGGTATCGGTTCTTTACCCGGCGCGAACAAGTTGAAGAGATTATTCAAGATAGTTTTGTCAAAGCTTATTTGGCGCTGAATAGCTATCAGGGGGGGAACGAAAAATCCTTTGTTTCCTGGCTGGCTCGCATTACAGTTCATGTCTGTTATGACGAATTGCGCAAAATCAAAAAACGTGGAGAAAGCCGCCTGGGCGATTTAAGCCAGGAGGAGGAGGAGTTTTTGATGGAGCGGCTTCGCGATGTCAGTGCAGGAAGCAATGTGGAAGGAGCCACGATTTCCCGCGATCTTTCCGCAAAACTGTTGTCGAGGTTAAAGCCGGAAGACAGAGTGGTGCTGACGCTGCTGAAACAAGAAGAACTATCAATAGCCGAAATTGCAGAATTGACCGGGTGGACGTCCGCGAAAGTAAAGATGCGTTCACACCGTGCTCAACAAGGATTGAGACGCGTTCTTAGAAAATTTGTGTGAACCGGGAATGTGTAAGGAGTGACTATATGTGGAGTATGAAAAACAAGATTGACGATGACAAATTAGACCGGTTAAGTGATGAACTGTTTCGTGCGCTAGAAGCCAATGATACAGAGATTAATACGGCTGCTGAATCCCCGTTTCTATTCCGTCGAATCCGCGCTCGAATCGAATCTGAGCAGCTCCGCTTGAGCGAAGAAAATAGTTCGTGGTTTACGCTGATGGCTCAGGTTCGTCAGGCGATCCCAGTGTTTGCCTTGTTGGCCATTGTCGCGCTGGCTTCGTCGCTCTACCTTTACCCTTGGGGGAATAAACCAATGGGCAATGCCGGATCTGCGGCTGAACAGCAAACATTGGCTGGCTTGCCAATGTTTTTGCAGGACGATGAAGAAGCGGTTGAAGCTTCCTTGGTTGGTTTGCACAGTTATCAAGCAAATCAACCGAATCAACGCTAGGAGTGATTGCCATGAACGCAGTTGGTAAAGTTAAAACTCAGGCTTGGTTGTTAATGCTCGTGGTCTTTCTGCTTGGCGGCGTAACGGGGGCTTCCGTGGACCGGTTCTGGTTTCTGAAAAGTCAGAGTTCCCCTCCTGCCAAACACGGTGAGCGTGGGCCAGGGCGAATCGTGGAGCGGTTGCAGACCGATTTGAATCTGACTGAAGAGCAGACCACCGCCATCCGGGGCATTTTTGCGGATATGCGGAAAGAATTTCCCCCTAGCCGATTTGACGAATGTCCTGGATTGAAAGAATCGCGCGAAAAATCGCGTACGCGCATCCGGGCAGTCCTGACACCGGAACAACAGAAAAAATACGACGAAATCAACGCACGCCGCGACGCGGAAATGCAGGGACGTCGCAAGGCAGAGGAGTCCAAATGAAACCTACCCGGTCCGTTTTCGCGTCGCGGATGAGTTTGAGGTTCTTTACAGCATCGCTAGTTTTAGCGGTGCTGTATTGTTTTAGCGCCCTGGCTTACGGGCAAACCGGGCAAGCCAATCCACCGGTCAATGATGCTGCCAGCAAAGCCCGTGCTCTAACTATTTTGAAGCAAACACGTGAAGCGCTGGGCGGCGAAGCCAACTTGGCCGCGGTTAAAAGTTTGGCGCTTAACGGGGAATTTCGCACGGTGATGGGGGGGCGCGAAGTCAAAGGTGACATCAAAATTGAAATGATGTTGCCGGACAAATATCAGCGGACAATCAAAACCACCATGGGCCCAATGATTCTGACCCGCATTGACACCACAAACGGTGTTGAAGCTTGGCGAGATCAGAAACGCGACATGGCAATGGTTGCTGGAAGTGGTGGCGATGCCGGCGGTTTTGGCGGTGGCGCTGCAGGTGGCGGCGGAGGTGGTCCGGCCAGTGTTGGAGGCGGCGGCGGTGGGTTTGGCGGTGGAGGAGGTGGCTTCGGAGGTGGCGGCGGGCGTGGCGGGCGAGGCGGCGGCGGGTTTGGCGGCCCTGGTGGCCCCGGCGGCGGCAATGCCGGGAGCGGAATCCTTGGAGAAGCTTCGCCTGAAGTGCAGAGACAAATCAAAGAAGATTATTCACGATTGTTGCTCATGTTGTTGGCTGGAACTTCTGCCGGAGCCTCTTTCGATTACTTCTATGACCGTGAATTAGACGCGAAGGATGGCAAGATTGACGTCATTCGCGTAACTGGAAAAGATGATTTTGTGAATTGGCTGATGATTGACCAGAAAACACATCGTCCCTGGATGGTGGTGTATCGCGCTTTGGCTGCGCGTCAGCCCAGACAGCAAGGCGCCACGATTGTTGGCGAAGGCAATGACGAACCGAAGGTTTTGGATTACCAACTCTTTCTTGGCGATTACAAACAGGAAGGCAATATCTGGTTGCCGCATCAGTTTGCTCGCGTGGTAAATAACCAGCCGCAAGAGGAGTGGAAGCTGACCAAAATCAAACTTAACGCGGACATCAAAGCCAATAAGTTCGAGAAGAAAAAATAATCACTTTCTCGATTCATCCCCACAACAGCGCGATCAGTGAATTCTCCCCCTCACTGACGCGCTGTTTTTGCATTGAAGACGGTCAATTCGACAATCGGACATAATCAGCTTTGCGCTTTACGGGAGTGAAGCCTTCTTCGCGAATCACATTGACCAGCATGTCTTCCGTCGCCTTGTGATTCGCTCCAGCCTTGGAAATCACGTTTTCTTCAATCATCGTCGAACCGATGTCGTTGGCGCCGAAGTGCAATCCCTTGCGCCCTTCGGCCAATCCCACCGTGAGCCACGAAACCTGCACGTTCGGAATATTGTTCAAATATAACCGCGACAGCGCCAGCCAGCGCAAATATTCTTCGGCTGACAACCGGTCTGGAATGATTTTGCCGATCGGAGTGTTGTCCGGCTGGAAAGTCCACGGGATGAACGACACAAATCCGGGCTTGCCCGCTGCCAACGAACGTTGCTGTAACTGATACAGCTTTTCCAAATGTTCGATCCGCTGATCTATTGTTTCGCCGTACCCGATCATCATCGTGCCTGTGGTTTTTAAGCCCAGTTGATGCGCAGCTTCCATGGCGTCCAACCATTCCTGGCTGTTGCATTCGGTACGCCGTTTTTTGCGGATTTCGTCCACCAGAATTTCGCCGCCGCCGCCCGGAATGCTGTCCAGGCCTGCGTCCATCAACGCCTTGATCACGTCGGTATTGCTCATCCTGAAGGTTTTGGCCATTCCGTAAACTTCCGTCGGCGAAAAACAGTGCAGGTGAATGCCGTAACGCTGTTTCAATTCGCTGAGCAGATTGGTGTACCACTCCAGCGGCAAATCGGGATGCAAACCGCCTTGCATCAGCACGCCGCTACCGCCGACTTCGATCATCTCTTCGACTTTCTCGTACATCTCTTCGTAACTCAGCACGTAGCCTTCTTCGTGCCCCGGCTTGCGATAAAACGCGCAGAAGTTGCAAACCGAAAAACAGACGTTCGAGTAATTGATGTTTCGATCTACAACGTAAGTCACGACGTCATCAGGATGAAGTTCGTGGCGAAGCTCATCGGCCAACCGGCGCAAATCTTCGGTTACGGCGTCGGTGATCACGCGTTTCCATTCGTCGTGCGCCAGATGTTCGCGCCTGGCAATTCGTTCAAGTAAATCGTTCGTAGAAGTGGCAGTTGCAGCAGTAGTCATAAGTTTTCTCGATAAATTTGGGATGAGAACTGTAGGGCGAGATTCTAGCTCGCAGTCCAAAACTCGTCCAACGCATCAGAGTGTTACTGGCTTGCCTTCGTTTGCCGCAGCATAAAGCGCAACCACCAGTTCCAGTGATTTGCGGCCTTCACGGCCATCAATCATCGGGGCGCGGTTTTCGATGACGGCGTGCATCATGTCTTCAATCTGGCGGCGATGGCCTTCGTTGGATATTGCCGCTGGATTGGCGGAGCCATCCGTCAGCTGTTCGGCTTCGCCTGTGTCTGTGTCTTCGCCATCAATCGCCCAAACGCTGATGGCGTCTCCGTCCAGAATGATCGAACCTCGTTCGCCTGAAATTTCCAACCGCCGTTTGAATCCCGGCTTAACCGAAGTCGTCGCTTGAATCATGCCCAGAGCGCCGTTTTGAAATTTCACAGTTCCAACCAGAGTGTCTTCGCCTTCGATGTGCGGATAACGCAGCGCCGATTTCATGGCAAAGGCTGATTCCACTGGCCCCATGATCCAACGCAGCAAATCCACAGTGTGAATCGCCTGGTTAATCAGAGCACCTCCGCCATCCTGAGCCATCGTCCCGTGCCACGAATCGGCGTAATACTCTGGCGCGCGGTACCATTTCACTAACGCGTCGCCGACCATCAACTTGCCCAATCGGCCTTCGTCAACGGCTTGTTTGATGCGTTGCACCGCAGGCAGAAAGCGCGATTGAAAAATCACTCCCAGCTTAACTCCCGCGCGGTCGCAAGCTTCGATCAATGCGTCGGCCTTTTCCAACGTCGTCTCAATCGGTTTTTCAGCCAACACGTGCTTGCCAGCTTTTGCGGCCCGAATGCCCAGGTCGGCGTGCGAACCGCTTGGCGTGCAAATGTTCACCACATGCAATCCGGGGTGTTGCAAAAATTGGCCGTAGTCAGTGTAACTGGCGCAACCGAACTTCGCGGCGAATTCCGCCGTTCGGGTTTCATCACGACCGCACACGGCAACCAACTTTGCGCCGCTGATTTGTTGAATTGCCGCGGCTTGCACAGCTCCGATCATTCCTCCGCCGACTATGCCAAAACCGATTTCGTTCATGATTTTTTTCTCCGCAATTTGAGATTTGAGATTGGAAATTTGAGATTGCGCTTGCCCGAAGTTCGTTGGGCAAGATAGTCTTACCATTCGCTGAACGATTTCCGCAAACTTACTTCACGTCACACGACACCAACCGAATCGAATAACGCTGAGGAGACTGAAATGCCGATCACAATCAACGGCTTTCACCATGCCGGATTTCTGGTCACAGACATTGAACGCGCCGCGGACTTTTACGAAAACGTATTGGGCCTGAGCAGGCTGCATCGCCCGGATTTGGGTTTTCCCGGTCGCTGGTACGATTTGAATAATGGCCACCAGTTGCATTTGATGAGCGTTCCTGAAATGCCCACGCATGCCGATCCGCCACGTCATGACCGTCACATTGCACTGGATGTTCCCGATACGGCCGAAACCGAACAGCGCTTGCGCGAACTTGGCATTGCGGTCAGCTATGGCAGTGGCCGCGTAGGCAATCCTCAATTGTTCATTCGCGACCCGGATGGCAACACAATTGAATTGCGCTGACTTTCCAGCGTCAGTGCCCGACCCTGAGGAAGGGGATTTTCGGACAAGTCCTGGCTTAAACACGAACATTAAGGAGGCTCACCAATGATGAACCGCAGATCGTTTCTTTCGCTTAGCGCCAGCGCCGCCGCGCTGCCTGTATTAAAGTTTAATTCGCTGGGCAACAATTCTGTTTTGCCGTTGCTTACTCAGCAAAACCGAAAGCTCAATCGGTTGCGGCTTTCGGTGACGTGGGGATTGATGAACCGCCTGCCGATTCCCAACGCACTGGCCAAGCTCAGTGATTTGGGGTACGACGCGTATGAGATGTTCAACTGGCGCGATCCCAAAGTGCTGGAGACGTTTTTGGCCGAAGCTCCGAAATATCCCAACCTGGCCTGCTCCACGTTGACGGCCAACAAAGGAGTGACTGCGCCGGATTGCGGCTTGGTCAACCCCAAAGAACGTGATCAGTTTTTGAAAGAAATGGAAGCGTGCATTGCCGTCGCCAACAAGTTCAACTGCAAACGATTGGTCACGCTGACCGGCAACGATGTTCCCGGAATGTCGCGCGAAGCGATGATGGACAGCGCCGTCGCCGGTTTGAAAGCCATTGTTCCTAGCCTGGAAAAGAACGGCATCACAGCGGTCATCGAAGTGCTGAACACTTACGTGGATCACAAAGATTATTACCTGTACCGTGTCGGCGACGCCGCCAGAATGATTGATGCCGTGGGCAGTCCGAATGTCAAAATCCTGTTCGACATTTACCACGTGCAAATTATGGAAGGGAATCTGATTACCCTGATTCGCCAGAACATCAAGCGCATCGGGCATTTTCACATTGGTGACCACCCTGGACGCCACCAACCTGGCACAGGCGAAATCAATTACCGCAATGTGTTCAAGGCGATTTACGATCTGGGATACGAAGGTTACGCCGCGTTGGAATACAGCCCGACGATTCCGCTGACGCTGGATCTGATTAACCAACGCAACCTGACGATCTTCGATGAAGTTTCACAAGGAAAGACCCAATGAAAACCATAGCCCAAGGTTTTTTCGTGGTAGTGCTGGCGACAAT
>DAOMFR010000018.1:0-7140 GCA_035429885.1 Blastocatellia bacterium | reverse complement strand
GGCGGTGCTTCGTTTCCGCTGACGCTGAAGAGAGTTGCTAAGACAGTCGCGTCCAATCGCCCTCAGGAACCGAAGAAGCCTTACCCGTACGATGAAGAGGAAGTCAGTTACGAAAACAAACGCGACAACGTGAAGCTGGCTGGAACGTTGACGCTGCCGCGCACAAAAGCACCGTTTGCGGCAGTGATCTTGATCACGGGTTCTGGCGCGCAAAACCGCAACGAAGAGCTGCTGGGGCACAAACCGTTTTTGGTCTTGGCGGATTACCTGACGCGGCAAGGCATTGCCGTGCTGCGCGTGGATGATCGCGGCATAGGTGGTTCCACTGGCAGCGTGTCCAATTCGACCAGCGAAAATTTCGCCGCTGATGTGTTGGCAGGAATTGAATTTCTGAAAGCGCGCAAAGACATCAATGCTCAACAAATCGGATTGATCGGTCACAGCGAAGGCGGAATCATCGCTCCGATGGTGGCCGCGCAATCCAGCGACGTTGCTTTTATCGTGTTGATGGCCGGAACGGGTTTGACCGGCGAAGAGATTCTTTACCTGCAGGGCGCATTGATTGCCAAAGCCAACGGCGCAAGCGCCGAAACACTGGCCAAACAACGTGCTCAACAGGAAAGCAGTTTCGCCATTCTCAAAAAAGAGAAAGACAATACGGCGGTGGAAAAACTGCTGCGCGAAGACTTTGCCAAACAAATCGCCTCGCTATCCGAAGTAGAAAAGAAGGGGGCCGAACAGACGTTTAACGCGCAGATCAAACAAGTCACTTCGCCCTGGTTCCGATACTTTCTGACGTACGATCCGCGTCCGGCGTTGAAGCAAGTGAAATGTCCCGTGCTGGCGCTGAATGGCGAAAACGATCTGCAAGTGCCAGTCAACGAAAACCTGCGCGAAATCGAAGCCGCGCTGAAAACTGCTGGCAATAAAGACGTGACCATCGCGCGGTTGCCGAAGCTCAATCATCTGTTTCAAACCAGCGAAACCGGTTCGCCCAACGAATATTCCAAAATCGAAGAAACCATTGCTCCCGTCGCGCTGAAAACGATGGGCGACTGGATTCTGAAACACACCACGACACAAAAATGAGCGACTCCATTTCCACCAACTATCGCCGCGTCGCTTCGCTGAAAACTGCTGAAGCTTTTGCCGACTATCTTTCGCAACTCGGTGTTGAGTTGCCCTTTGACCGTGAACTGCAATGCGGAGCGGATTCGCCTCTAGGACAGCCTTATCAACTTGATGGATTCAACATCGGCAATCGCTTTTCGATCCTGCCGATGGAAGGCTGGGACGGAACGCCGGATGGTCGCCCATCCGAATTGACCATTCGCCGCTGGAAGCATTTTGGTGAAAGCGGAGCCAAGTTGATCTGGGGCGGCGAAGCCGTCGCCGTTCGGCACGATGGCCGCGCCAATCCGAACCAGTTGCTGCTGAATGATCAAACGGCGGCGGAATTGGCCAGGCTGCGCCAGGTGTTGGTGGACGCGCATCAGGCGAAATGCGGGTCGACAGATGATTTGCTGATCGGGTTGCAGTTGACGCATTCCGGACGGTTTTCTCGCCCCAACGGAAAGACCTTGGAATCGCGCATCGTGTACCGCCATCCGCTGCTGGATAGAAAGTTTGGCATTACCTCCGACGCGGCGGTGTTTACCGACGCCGAAATTGACGATTTGATCGGCGACTTTGCCAAAGCGGCCAAACGCGCCGAAGCCGCCGGATTCACCTTCGTGGATTTGAAACATTGCCACGGTTATCTGGGCCACGAATTTCTGAGCGCGACCACGCGTCCCGGAAAATACGGCGGCAGTTTTGAAAACCGCACGCGATTTTTGCGCGAACTGGTTGCTGCCATTCGCCGTGAAGCTCCGAGTTTGAAATTCGGCGTGCGGCTCAGCGCCTTTGATTTTCTGCCCTTCAAGATGGGCGGCAACAAAGTCGGTGTGCCGGAACAGTTTGAAGGCCGTTACGAACATGCCTTTGGCGGAGACGCTGACAATCCGCTGGCCATCAATCTGACTGAAGCCTTTCAGTTTTTTGAGCTGTTGCAGGAACTGGGCATCAAACTGGTTTGCACGACGGCGGGCAGCCCGTATTACAACCCGCACATTCAACGACCGGCGATGTTTCCGCCTTCAGATGGATACTTGCCGCCCGAAGATCCGCTGGTCGGCGTCGCTCGGCAAATCAAAGTCACTGCGGAATTGAAAGCGCGTTTTCCGCAAATGTGCGTCGTCGGGTCGGGGTACACGTACTTGCAAGAATGGTTGCCGAACGTAGGCCAGTATTTCGTTCGCACCGGGCAGGTGGATTTTGTGGGAATTGGACGGCTGGTGTTGTCGTATCACGACATGCCGTTTGATGTGGTCAACGGCAACAAACTGCAAGGCAAACGCATCTGCCGCACCTTCAGCGATTGCACTACCGGGCCGCGCAACGGATTGGTATCAGGTTGTTATCCGCTCGATCCGTATTACAAAGTTCATCCTCAGGCAGAACAGCTCAAGGAATTTAAACAACAACTCAAACTGTCGTAACAAAACTCTGATTTTCAAGAGTTTGTCCCCAATTCAAGTCGTTGATACCGATCACGCGACTTTTCAATAAGCGTAACGCAACGGCAAATCCGCGTGAGCACAGGACCCCGCTCTGGCGATTGATCAGAGTGAGGCGATGGGCTTTTTCAGCCATTTGGTTTCGCATTACATCAACTCTTAAGCAATAGAAGGTTTTACGATATGAAGAAACACAATCAGAAAGAGCTCAGTCTAAAAAACCGTTATCGCTCTTTGCTCACCCTGGCAGCCGGATTGTTGCTATGTCTGGTGACGGCGGGGAGTTACAACGTGATTTATGCTCAGCAAACGTCCGCGACCTTGGTTGGAACTGTCTCTGACGCCAACGGAGCCGTTGTTACCAGCGCCAGCGTCAAAGTGGTAAACCTGGCAACCGGCGCGGCCAGAGAAGCGGTGTCAGACAGCACGGGCGCTTATGCGTTTTCGTTTTTGCCCGCAGGCAATTATTCGGTGACGGTTTCGGTTGCCGGATATAAGACGCGCAAGATTGACACGCTGACGCTGCAAGTTTCGCAAACCTTGCGTCAGGATTTCGCCATGGAAATTGGCGCGGTTACCGAAACCGTCAACGTCACCGCAACGGGCGTGCAATTGCAGACGGAAAATACCACCGTCGGAACCGTGATTGACGCCGCCAAGATCGTGGAATTGCCATTGAACGGACGCAACTTCGTGCAGCTCGCCCAGTTGATTCCGGGCGTGCAAGCGGGAACTCCGGGTTCGATTACCGTCCGGCGCGGACGCGGTTCGATTGGACAAACGGATTCTGGCTTCGGTTCGACGGCGATGTCAGCCAATGGTTCGCGTGACACTGCCAATCGGTACTTCCTGGACGGCATCGAGGCGATGGATCACGACGCCGAAACCTATTCGTTCTCGCCTTCGATTGATTCGCTGGCCGAGTTCAAGGTCGAAACCAGCACCTATTCCGCCGAAAGCGGCGGCGCGCCCGGCGGCCAAATCAACATGGTCACGCGGCGTGGCGGCAACCAGTTCCGCGGCACCCTGTGGGAATTCAATCGCAACGATGCGTTGACGCAAACCTACGACGCCATCGGCGGCAAAAGCGAAACGCCGCCGCGCCTGAATCGCAATCAGTTCGGCGCGAATATCGGCGGCCCGGTTCGTATTCCCAAGATTTACAACGGCACTGACAAGACCTTTTTCTTTTTCAACTGGGAACGCGGGCGGCAGGTCAGCGCCATTGCGGCAGGCATCCGCACGGTGCCAATCGCGGATTACCGTAACGGCGATTTCAGCAAACTGACGCGCAAGGTCAATGGCGTGGATACGCCGATTGTGCTCAAAGATCCGCTGAACGTCGGCATTGTCGGCAACGTCATTCCGAAAAACGCGCTCAGTCCGCAGATTCAGACCTTCCTGAAATTTACGCCGCTGCCCAACCGCACCGGCGTCACCAATAATTTCATCAACACGCCGATCAGCGCGCTGGGAAAACAGGATAATTACACTGCGCGCATTGATCACAACTTTTCGGTCAAGGATTCCGTGTCTGGCCGGTACATCTTCAACGACACCTTTGAGGCGGGCAATCCGTATTGGGGCAACGACCAGCGCGATAACCTGGGACGTTCGCAAAACTATGCCTCTTCGTGGACGCATACATTCAACAACACGCTGATCAACGAATTTCGCGGCGGTTGGCACAAATTCCGCGAAGCCGAAATTTTCGGCACCACCAACAACGCGGCCTTCGACATTGCCGGGATGATGAACTTGCCCGGCATCGCGCACGTGCCCAAGTATTACGGTCCGCCCAGCATCAGCATCAACGGGCCAGAAGGCGGTTTCAGCGTCTTTGACATCCAGCGGCAAATTGGGCCGCGCGACCGTTCGAACCAAATCTATCAATTCACCGACTCGCTGACGTGGCAGCGTGGCAAACACTTCATCAAGTTCGGCGGCGATCTGGAATACCGCAACATCACGTTTGATCAGGCGCGCGATCCGCGCGGCAGCATCGGATTTGACGGCACCTACACCGGCAGCGCGCTGGCCGATTTCGTGCTCGGTTACGTCAAAACCAGTCGCCTGAACCCCGTGGACACGCACACCAATCTGTGGAACCGCTGGTATTCGGGTTATGCCAACGACGATTGGAAATTCAGGCCGAATCTGACCATTACGTTGGGCTTGCGCTACGATTATTTTCAACGCCCGCGCCAATCGGATGACAAGTTTGCCAACATTGAACTCAACGGGGTGATTCCGGCGGCGACGACGTTCCCGAACACCTCCAGCTTTGGCCGTTCGTTGATTGACAAAGACGCCAACAATTTCGGCCCGCGCATCGGGTTTGCGTATCAACCCTCGTTCCTCAAGGATTCGGTGGTGCGCGCCGGATACGGCATTTACTACACGCCGGAAATTTACAACGCCTATTTCGCGATGGCCGAAGGCGCGCAAGCGACAGGCGGAGCTTCATTGACCGGCAATCTGGCTGGAGCACCGAACATTTTCGTCAGCAACCCTTACGGCGGCACGGCGGCAGGGGCGCTGAGTTTCACGGTCGCCAACGACCAAAACATGCGCGACAGTTATGTGCAGCAGTGGAACCTGAACATTCAGAAAAAACTGCCGGCCAATATCGTATTTGATATCGGTTACGTCGGATCGAAAGGCACACGGCTGATCATCACCAACGGCCAGGGCAATCAGCCGATTCAATTGGTTGATCCGCGCACGCCGGGGCTGGCTTCACTCAACGCGCGCCGTCCGAACCCGGCTTATGCGCGCGCAGTGGCGACGGACAAATCCATTGGGAATTCGATCTATCACGCCTTGCAGGTCAAAGCCGAACGGCGCATGTCCGGCGGCCTGACCTTCCTGACGGCGTATACCTGGTCGAAATCCCTCACCGGCCCGGCGGACATCGGCGGACAGGTGGGTGGCGGCTCTTTCATCGGCGCGATTCAGGATTTTTACAATCTGAGTGCCGAACGCAGCCTTTCCGGATTCGACCTGACCCAGCGGTTTGTGCAAACGGTGATTTATGATGTGCCGTTTTTCAAGAGCCTGAAAGGGGCCGGGCGTTATGTGTTGGACGGTTGGCAGGTTTCGACCATTGCGACCCTGCAAAGCGGTTTCCCTGCGGCTATTGGCAACAACGTAGACACGACCGGCACAGGCAAAAGCTCTCGTCCCGATTTGGTGGCCGGACAAGACCCCAATCTGCCGAGCGGCGACCGCACCTGGAAACGCTGGTTTAACACGTCCGCTTTTGTGACTGCGCCGTTTGGACGGTTCGGCAATTCGCCGCGCACGGGCGCGATTCGGTTGCCGGGATTGATCAACACGGACTTTTCCGTCATCAAGCGGATTCGGTTGGGCGAATCGCGCGCTTTTGAATTCCGCACGGAGATTTTCAATCTCTTCAACCACTACAATCCTGATCCGAACACGGTTGATCTTGGCTTGAACTCACAGACGTTTGGAGCCATCGGCGGCGGCGTTCGTGGCGTCACGACGCGCGTCATTCAATTGGGAGCGAAACTCAACTTCTAAGCCGGACTCACAATCCCGCTTAAAACAATTCAGGCCAGACGGCGAAGATGTTGTTACGTTCTTCACCGTCTGGCCTGAAGCTTGTCTGGCTGCAACTACCAGCCAGGTTTGCCATGAGTGCCTGCTTACCCGGCCTTCACGCTTTTCTTCGATCCGGCTTTTTTCCCAGCTGGCTTCTTGGTTGCGGCTTTCTTGGCTGCTCGCTGAGCGGTCGCCTTTTTTGCGCGAGCGCTTTTCACGGTCTTGGCCTTCAAGAGTTCCTTCTGTTCCGCTTCCGCGGTTGCCAGACGTTCGACTTCGAGTTCGAGCTGCGGCTTGAGATGGTCGTCTTCCCAATCGCGCAGAACGTCCAGCCATTCATGCGCCGCTCCCATCATCCAGATTGAACTGAACCCTTCGCTGGTCAGTTGTCCTGTGTCCAGCAAATTGTCTATGCCGGATTCAACCGCCGTTCTGATTTCGGCAAGCGCCGCGATCATTGGCGGGACGCTTTCCGATGTTGCCCTTTTGTACGTTGACGAAATGAAATCTTCGATCGCTTCACATAACAAATCGTAAGGTGCCATCTCTTGGGCTAATTGTTCTTTCATCGTGTTTTCTCCGTAGGTTGCTGACCCGCGTTGCGTAGCGGCGGACATTTTTATCCGCACGCTGCTGGTTTTGTTTCAAGAATGCAGGCAGCGCCCAGGCCGCTGGTTGCATATCGTAATTTGCGGAAAGCAACTCACTGATCCTGATCCCAGGCTCTCCGTCTTCCACCTCGTTCGATCTATTCCACTTTTACTCCTTTCCAAAACGCGACGTAACCTTTGATGTTGTTCGCGGCCTCTTTCGTTTCGGGATAAAACCAGGCGGCGTCTTTGTTCACCTGGCCGCCTGCGACGACGTTGTAATAACTCGCCGTGCCTTTCCAGCCGCACACGGTGTGCGTATCGCTCGGTTGAAAATGTTCCGGCTTGATCGCCGAAGGCGGAAAGTAGTGATTGCCTTCGACGACAATGGTTTCATTGCTTTCGGCGATGACTTCGCCATTCCA
>DAOMFR010000017.1:34901-65235 GCA_035429885.1 Blastocatellia bacterium | reverse complement strand
ATGCAGGCAGAAGGACTCGAACCTTCAAAATGCAGTTTTTGAAACTGTCGCGTCTACCAAATTGCGCCATACCTGCCTGACAAAGAATGCATCGGGTGGGACTCGAACCCACGACCTCAAGCTTCGGAGGCTTGCGCTCTAATTCCAACTGAGCTACCAATGCAAAGTAACTAACAAACAAGGAGAGTGAGGGACTCGAACCCTCAATGGTATTACCTGACGGTAGTTTTCAAGACTACTGCTTTAGCCAATTAAGCTAACTCTCCATAACAAACAAAATAACTAAACAGAGGCGGTGGGACTCGAACCCACATGAGACAAACTGCTCCCTGGCTTAGCAGACCAGTGCGATTACCATTCCGCCACGCCTCTAAAGTAACTAATTAAAAGTAGCAGGAGTGCAAGGATTTGAACCCTGACAACTGGGACTGGAATCCAGCGTGCTACCGTTACACCACACTCCCATAACACTAAATAACAAATGCCGAAGATAGGAATCGAACCTACTTGCAGACACACGTCTACCTTGGGTTTACAGTCCAGTGCTCGGCCATCGAGCATCTCCGGCTTATAAACTCTCTTCTGAATCCAAAGCCGCAAAACAAAAAAAGCGGGCCAGCTTCAGAAGTTATTGCTGAAGCGGTCCGCTCGCCTGGAATTCCTAACTAACTTATTGACTTGGAATTTTCGGGAGCGGGAAACCGCTCCCGCTTATCTAACAATGCCGATTAAAGAAATAATCGCCGACTATGGATTCGGCGGTTCTGGGCTGTTGGCCTTTATCTCGCAGCATCATTGAACTTAATGAACTGAATGGCGTGCTGGAGTTGCCTCCAAAGGACACCAAGCTGCTCGATTGCCAACAGGCGGCGCGCTTAATGCGCCGGGCGGCCTCGACTGCCATCAAATTGTTATGCCCTTTGAGCAACAAGGTGTTCCTAAAAAATACTGTGAAATTATTTTTGCTATCCAGTTTTCGCGTTCCAGTTTCTTTTCAATTTGCGAAAATCAACTCACGGGAACTTCGATAACAGTTACATTCAACGAAACCTGGTTATACCCTAACCATTGAAAAGCCGTCAACATAATTTTTTCGCATTTACAGAAAAAAGTTATCTTCAGTAACTTCTGATCTAAAAAATATCCAGATCATTTCCCGAAACAACCTTACCTTGATAGTACTTTTTTATTTCATCAACTAACTCTGCTGATGTAGTTCCCCAGAGTAATTGATGGTACAAAACCAGTAACTTAGGCCTTGCTTTAGTTGCAATTTCGGCAAGTTCTTTGGATGATGTATGAAAACTGGAATGATAGCGTTGCCATTCTGGCGGGCGCCGCGCAAAACCTGCTGTAGAATAAACCTCGTGAAGCAGCACATCACATTCATTACAGGCAGCAATAACACTTTCGCTCGGAGCGCAGTCTCCCGAAACAACAATCACTTTATCAGCAGTAGCAAACCGATATCCATAAGCCTGTTTCCACGAGCCGTGTTGAACGGCAAAGGCATTGACTGTGACATTGGCGTCTTTGTAAATCATCCCCGGCGCAACATCGTTGACTCGAACGTCGTACCCACGCGGCTTTGCTGGCTCCAAACCTTTCAATCGAATGTTGATGTCTTCGGCGAAGGCTTTCAGAATAAAATTGGTCATGCGTTTAGTTCCTGAAGGTCCATAAATCTCCAATGGCGCATCTCGCTCCAACACTGCCGGGGTAAAGATGAAATCCGGCAATCCAACTGTGTGGTCAGAATGTAAATGCGTAATGAACAGCCGGCGCAGCTTCTCTACCGACACCCCTTTTACTCCATTTTGAGCAGCCGCGGCGGCTCGGCGAACAACTCCCGGCCCACTATCAATCACATACGGCGTATCGTTGACGATTACAGCCACAGCCGGGCCGGAACGGTTTGGATCGGCGTTCGGAGTTCCCGTGCCAAGCAACACAACTTGAGTTTTGTGTTTCTGAACCTCCTGTGTTGTCGGAATAGACAAGAGGAATAGAAATAGGCAAGCCAATGCAGCTTCTTTCATTATCGCGCCTCGATTTTTGGAATTGCTTTCGAAAATTGCGTGGAAAAGACAGAGCCAACTTCTAACCATGAAGCCTGCGTGCAGAGGATGGTTCAAAGACTCAGGGTTTAATCCGTTGTTAAAGTTTCCAGCACTAATCGGCGAGCGTTGGCGGGTTCAAAGCCAGAGACTGTGCCTTTGACCAGAAATTCCTCAAATTGCCTCGTCAAATTTGGCCAATTATACAACTGCTCGACCATCGCACGGCCTGCCTCTCCTGCGTGAGTAGAGGCTCTCTTGTCTTCTAAAAAAGACTCAATAGCATAGGCAAACGTTGGAGCGTCATCGGCAAAAGCAATCCAATCCTGTCCAATGCGCTCGACTTCGCGCGTATAGGTGCTAACGATCGGCTTACGCAAAGCGGCATATTCAAACAGCTTCAATGGGCAAGATCCGTCTGACACGGGATCATTTGTGAACGGAAGCATGCAAACATCCGTTCCCGCCATATAACTCATTGCTTCACGGTAGGGCTTTGCTCCTGTCAAGATGACGTTTTTCAGGCCTAACTCAGCAATCCTTCTTTTGACATCCGTTATTCGTCTGCCGCTGCCAACTAACAGAAAGGTCACATTTGATAAAAGCCGCGCGGTTTGCAAAACCAATTCAAAATTTACCCAGTATTCAAATGCTCCGACAAAACCAACAGTTGGGCCAGTTTTCTGCGAGCGCCATAACCTGTCGTCAATCTGATCAAGCTCATCAACATCAGCGCCGTTTGGCAGCATTAGAACCTGACGCTCGATCTTCTCTTCCAAAACACTGGAGGCCACAGTTACTGTTGAAGCGTTGGCGAGCATGTAGTTCTGAGCAATTCTGGCTGCAGTCATCATCCCGGCTTTGGCAATTACCCCAAGCTCAACGTTCATCATCGCCACCAAATCATCAGCCAAATCAAAGTGTGTGTGGCAATTCACCACTTTCAACAAGGGAGCTTGCGGCAAGTTGTACAGTAACAGAACGTCGATCTTCTCTGTGTCCACAAAACGGCGGATCTGATTCAGCGAGGTAATGGAAACCAATCCTTTTTTCAACAGCTTGGAGCGGCGAACAGGAATTCGCCAAAATGAGCGTAGTGCTTGTGGAGCATCCAGTTCACTGATAGTCAGCCCTTGTGGCAATGTTTCGTCACTGGTGATGAGATCATTTGCGCTGATGTCGTTAAGCGCCATTGGAGGCGCAGTCAGCACATAAACCTGATGACCGAATTCACACAAGTGGGTAAGGAGCTGATGATACCGGCTGCGATTTGCCGATCGCCATCGCGCCAGATAAGGAAATAGAATCTTCATAGACACTTCCTGTATGTAGTTGATGTTTGGGTATATTCAATTTGCCAACAAGCCATCACACTTATCGGCCAGCACGCAGCCAAACTCTGCGCCGAATCAATGCAGTTCCAAAGCTGAAAACCCACGTCATCGCATAACGCGGCACCGACAATAAGTCGAGCAAATACTGACGCGGATTGTCCACAATCGCAGCACCTGCCAGGTAATAAGCCGCATCCATTGCCAACCCCCAAAGCGCAACCCAAAGTAAGGGCGAGTAAAACCAGCCAGTTATCAACAAAAGCACACGTAATCCAATAAAAAGAATCTTGGGGCGCAGCATCAACAACCACAACAAAAACCACGCACCCGCACCTCCTGCCAGTAAAGCTTTGGCGAATTCAGGCTGGTAATCCTTCAATACCTGCAATTGCCCTTGCAGCCACCGCGCGCGCTGCCTGGAAATCCCTGCGGATTGTTGGGGCTTGGGGTCGAACATCCTGGCTTCAGGCACAAATTCAATGCGCGCCTGCCGCGAAGCCAGAATCACATCCAACTCTAAATCCTCAGCATAAGTGTGCAGTCGCGGAGCAAGCTCAGCTAACAATTCGCATCGAAAAGCCATTCCGGTTCCACGCAATGGAACTGACCAGCTACAACGTCGCCTGGCCTCATCGTCAATGCGTTGCATCAAAACTTCAGACCAGCCAGCCAATCGCCCCGAAGTCGTTGCGGCATAGGGCTCAACAAACATTTGAGCGGCATCAGCTCCACTAAACATTGCCTGCTGCAGCTTTGCCAAACTACCTGCTGCTATCCGACTATCAGCATCCAAAATCACGATGGCAGTTTTTGTTTGCCAGACTTGCCTGTAATGCTCCATCCACCAAGCAATGGCAGCCCCTTTTCCTAGCTGCCCATCGGAACGAAGCGCTACTTCAGAACCTGCAATCGAAGCCTCTTTCGCCGTAGCATCAAGACAACGGTCGGCGATCACCCACAAATTGCTGTCTGGCCATTCAGGCAGGTGTTTTTTCAGTTCAACAATCGTTGGCCCAATTGTCCCAGCTTCATCGTGAGCGGCGACCAGCACAACACAACCGCCAACAAAATTGTTGCCCGCTAGCAACTTTCTGGCTGGCATCACAGCACGCAAACAAAGCAGCACGAACCGCAGCAAGCTGTCGAACACAAACAAATAACAAATGAAAAGCAGGACTCGCATCGAAGATTCAGAAATCGCAAACGTCGGACAACCAACGGCAAAGGGGGGATAAATCGGGTAACGTTGCCAAAGTTCAGCTACCAATCAGTGAGGTTTTAGCAAGTTTCTTAGTAAGTGAGGCGTAGCCCTTAATTTACCGCCCAAAGTTTATCCGTCTGCTTTCACAGGGTCAACAGCAAGCTTAAAGCGAATGGGCCTAATTCCTAAAATTGGAAATTTGCGAAGCTCCAATTCGTCGCCTAAAATCCCGGTTCGCTTACATCAAACAATTTCAAACAGAAAATTTATGGCAATAATCAATCGCAGAAACTCCGTAGCCGTCAATGTAGGCGGTGTTTTCGTCGGCGGATGCAATGCCGTCGTCGTGCAATCGATGACCAACACTGATACTGCGGACGCAGTCTCGACAGCCAAACAAATTGTCGAACTTGCTCAAGCCGGATCAGAGCTTGTACGTATCACCGTCAACAACAAAGAAGCCGCCGCAGCCGTGCCCGAAATTGCCGCTCGCGTTCGAGACGCAGGGTTAAAGACTCCAATCATCGGCGACTTTCACTACAACGGTCACATTCTGCTGACCGAGTTCAAAGACTGCGCGCGCGCGTTGGCCAAATACCGCATCAACCCTGGCAACGTTGGTGCGGGCAAACGACACGACGACAACTTCAAACAAATGATTGATGTTGCGCTGGAAAATGAAAAACCAGTTCGCATCGGAGTCAACTGGGGTTCGCTGGACCAAGCTTTGCTGGCTCGACTGATGGATGAAAACGCCAAGCTGCCGACCCCTCTCGATGCCAAAGATGTCATGAAAGAAGCCATCGTTCGCAGCGCGATTGATTCCGGTGAGCTAGCCGAAAGCTATGGAATGCCAAGAGAAAGAATCATCCTCAGCGCAAAATGCTCAGACGTTCAGGATTTGGTGGATGTGTACCGCGAAATGGCTCGGCGGGGAAATTACGCTTTGCATCTTGGACTGACCGAAGCCGGGATGGGAGCCAAAGGCATTGTCGCCAGTTCAGCCGCAATGGCAATTCTATTGCAAGAAGGAATCGGCGACACCATTCGCGTCAGCCTGACACCTGCGCCTAATGCTTCGCGCACGGAAGAAGTCATCGTCGCCCAGCAGATTCTGCAATCGCTCAGCATCCGCAGCTTCACTCCGCAAGTCACAGCCTGCCCTGGCTGCGGCCGTACCACCAGCACACTGTTTCAGGAAATGGCCGAAGACATTGGCAACTTTCTGCGAGCCCAAATGCCAGTCTGGCGCGATCAGTTCGCCGGCGTTGAAGAGATGAAAGTTGCTGTGATGGGTTGCGTAGTCAATGGCCCCGGCGAATCCAAACATGCCAACATTGGCATCAGCCTGCCTGGAACCGGTGAAGATCCGCGTGCCCCGGTTTACGTTGACGGCAAGCTGCGCACGACGTTGAAAGGAGCTGCCATCGTCCCGGAATTCATCGAGATTCTGAATCAATACGTAGCGTCGAAATATTCCGTTAAGGCTGGCGCAGCGAGTTCGGACTGAACCAGATTTCGAAATGCCTGCTCCGCAGTTGAGTTGAATCTTCGTAGCCGGAAACATATTTGGTCGTGATGTCAGTAACGTTCAATTCTTTGAGGAAAGCGGCAATCTCGTTGGCTTCTTTTTCTTCGCTCTTCCGAAAAAATCTCACTTCGGGTTGAGTGCTGGGGCCAATGTTAACCACTTCAATTCCGGGCGTGTTGTACCCTTTTTTGTCCAACCTCCCCCGTATGATTTCAGCCGTATTTCGCTGGCTCTCGTTTCGGATGTGCGTGTAAACACGCGCCTGTTCTTTGTCCACCTGACTTTTCACGTCCGCAGCCAAATCCACACCGGTGTTCCCAACAACATCTTTCGCCAGGTTTTGAGCAGCTTGCGCCACTTCAGCATTCGGGTCTGATTTGGCGATCTGCACTAATGCAGGCAAAGCGATTGACAACAATTCATCGGGCACGGCGTTTGGATTTCTTGCTCGTTCGTATTTCAGCAATGCCAAAGCCGCTTTTCGCTCATCCGTTTTATCGCTGCTCAGGCTTTTAACCAGCGAAGTGACACGGTCGGCAACCTTTTGCGATTCAGTGACTTTGTTTTGATGCAGGTTATAGAGCGTTCCTAAAGCAAAGAGCACAACCGGCGTCATGATCTTGGCTACAATATCCACCTTGTCCCACAAATCACGGGTACGGGATTCCGCCATCAAGTTCCTCCTGGGAAGGCAGGCGATGCGCCTGCGTTAGTAAGTGCCTTTACAGCGGGCAAAGTTCGTCTTCGATCAACTGGCAAATGATGTGGCTAATTGCGATATGGACTTCCTGTATGCGCGGCGTCTCGTGGTGCGGAACAATCAACGGCAAATCCACCAAGGCAGCCAGTCGCCCGCCGCCCGCGCCAAGCAAGCCAATCGTCCCTATTTCCATTATCCGAGCCTGCTCAACCGCCGCAATCACGTTCGGCGAATTGCCGCTGGTTGAAATCGCCAGCGCGACATCGCCTTTGCGTCCGATCGCTTGAATCTGTCGCGCGAAGATAAAATCGAAATGCCGGTCGTTGCTGATGGCCGTTAGTAACGAAGTATCCGTGGTCAACGCGATGGCCGGCAAAGCTTGCCGCTCGCGCCCCATTTTGAAAGCCAACTCCGCCGCAATGTGTTGCGCGTCAGCAGCCGAGCCACCATTTCCAAAAATCAGCAGCTTGCCGCCTTCTCGCATTGCGGCAACGATCATTTCAGAAGCACGGGCCACTTCATTTGAAGATTCGTCAAAGAAGCGACGCTTGGCAGCCAAGCCGTCTTCCGCCATTGCGCGAATTTTGCGCTCTATTTCCGGCGTGGGTTGGCGTTGCTGAACTGGCAAAGTCATAAATTACTCTTTCACTACAAAGTTGAATTCCTGTTTTCCGATGCGAAGCTTGTCGCCCGATTTGAGTTCCGCCGACTCTTTGATGCGCTGGCCATTCACCCAAACTCCGTTGCGGCTGTTGTTATCAACGACGTTGAAACTATCACCTTCGCGAAGAATTTTCGCGTGATAGCGGCTGACGCGGTCGTTGTTCAGAACAATGTCGTTATCCGAGTTGCGCCCGATGCGAGTCCGCAGGCTTCGCAGATTGAACTGCGCCGGATCATTCACGCAGATCAGCATCAGCCGCGGGTCGAAAGCGTTTACCTCTGCAAGGTCTTCCACAGTCAGATCGGCAACAGTGACCTGTTCTTCGACTCTGTTTGGCAGCATTTCTTGCGGCGCGCCCTTTTCCTCCGGCTTGGTGGAGAAAGGCAAATTCAATTCTTCCAGCCTCAATTGCGAAGAAACGAAAGCTTCCGGAATCGCCTTCAGAATTTGCGTGTTGCCTCGCCGAGCAGAAGAAAAATTCTCGTACCGATCCGACAGGGCAAACCGAACAAGCGACCGAACACGCTGAGTCAGGTACGGCATTTCGGCGACGATTTCCGTCAAATGACCGCCGACGTTGCGCACTTCGTTGATCTGTTCCAGAAACTCGCGGATGTCTAGCTTTTCGAACAAGCGCACGCCGACACCGAATTTCAGCATCGTGCTAACCGCTGAAGTCAGCGACCGGCAAGCCAGAAACCCGGCGCGATCCGCCGTAAACTCCGTTCGGTTGATCCAGTCTCCAAAGATCACGCTGTTGAGCAACTTGCCAATCACGGGCACATCCGCGCCCAACGGTTTCAGCAGCGTTCTCAGCCAGGTATGTCCGGCCTGGATGTGACCAATTTCGCGTCCGATGAAAAATTGCAGGTTGTCCGGTTCCATCTGGTCAATCAGCGAAGATGTCAACACGATGATTGGCCGCTGCCACAACCCCAAAGTGTAAATGTTCATCTCCGAAGAGCGTTTGACGTACACAGGAACAGGCGCGCTGGACAATCGCTCCGCCGCTGTAGTGGCCAATTCGTCAAGCTCCGGGAATTGCCGCGCACTGACTCTGATCAACGTTCCATAGGCCGCACTCTGTTGCAGCTTCACCGTGAGAACATAAACCGCCAACCCTGCCAGCGTAATCAACAATGTCTTGACCGTCGTTTCCCAGCTTTTCGGAAAAAAGATGGCGGCCAGCGCGTACACCAGAAACAAAAACAAAAAGGTGAGAAACAAAGACAGCAGTTCGCCTGAGTAGCGATAATCTCTCAGTCGAACAGTGCGGTTTTGAGGTTGGCTGCTGATTGCGTCAGGTTGCATTTTGGTTCCTTGCCAGTGACTTCCAGGCGGCGAGATTATAGCAAATGAAAACTGAGCGTACATTGCGACTGCTTGCCCAACAAAACGGTGTGCAACTATCGCCAGCGCCTTAGGTTTGGTAATCTACCGGCTCTACAAGTCGCAATGACAATAACCATCACAAATTGAAGAGGAAACTTCGATGAAAAGATTCGGAACCTTTTGCCTGTTTGCCATTGTGCTTACAGCTATCAGCATCGCTTCGGTTCAATCGCAAAGCTCCAAACGGCAGCTTGAATTCTTTTACGTTGACGTCGAAGGCGGCGCGGCGACCTTGATTGTCACTCCGGCGGGAGAATCCATCTTAGTGGACGCGGGCTGGCCCGGTTTCGATAGCCGTGATGCCAAGCGAATCGAAGTAGCGATGAAGGCTGCGAACATCAGCCAGATTGACCATCTGATTGTTACGCACTATCACGTTGACCATTTTGGCGGAGTCCCGGAATTGGCCAAACGAGTCAAGATCGGCAAGTTTTATGATCACGGCCCAATGGCTGCGCTGGAAGAAGACAAGGACTTCCCTGCCAAGTACGCGGCGTATCAGGCAGCCGCGGGCGGCAAAACGAACACGCTGTCTCCGGGAAGCACAATTGAACTGAAACAGGCAGCCGGAACTCCCAAAATTAGCTTGCAGGTTCTTGCTTCAGCGGGCGAAGTCATGCCGATGAAAGTCAAAGCAGTGCCTTCCGCCGAATGCAGCGCCGCGACAATGCAGGCTGCCGATCCATCCGACAACGCGCGCAGCATCACGTTCGTGCTGCGGTACGGCAATTTCGACTTTCTGGACACTGGCGATCTGACCTGGAACAACGAACATAAACTGGTCTGCCCGACGAATCTGATTGGCGAAATTGATCTTTTCCAGGTTGGCCATCACGGAACGAATTCCAGCAGCAATCCACTATTGCTGAAAACCATCAAACCAACGGTTGCGATTATGAACAACGGCGCTCGCAAAGGTGGCCATCCGGACGTGGTCAAAACGGCCAAGAACACGCCAACCATCAAAGATTTGTGGCAGGTTCATCGCAACATCACCAGCACTGATGACCAAAATGCTCCGGCGGATTTCATCGCCAACCTGGAAGCCCAGAACGATGCCGCCAATATGATTCGCGTTTCAGTGGACGCGGCGAAGAAAAGCTTCACCGTGACGAATGACCGCAACAAGGTCAGCAGAAGCTACGCCATCAAATAACGAGGTGTGAGAATGAAGGTTCAACTTCTAAAAATTGCGCATGCCCGATCCGGCGACAAAGGCGACACGTCCAACATTGGCTTGATCGCGTTGAAGCCGGAGTATTATCCAATCCTCGTCCGTGAAGTCACCGCCGAGCGCGTCAAACAACACTTCGCCGGAATCTGCAAAGGCAAAGTCGAGCGCTTTGAATTGCCAAATCTGAACTCGCTAAATTTTCTGTTGTATGAGTCTTTGGGCGGAGGCGGGACGGTTTCGCTGAAAACGGATCCGCAAGGCAAGACCCTGAGTTCGGCTTTACTGAGGATGGAAATTGAAATGGAGTAATCAGTAGTCGTTGCTCGGTAAAGACTTGGAAGTCTCTACCGAGCAACGAAGAATCTATTCTTTAGCGCGCGCCGGAGCTGGCCCGAATTCCGGTGTGGCAATCGAAACAGCGTTGCCCACGCTCAACGGTCCGGGGTCAGGGTAATCGCGATACCCCGTGTCGCTGGAAACCAATGCCCCGCCCGCTTCTTTGGCAAAAACCAGCTTGCCGATTTCTGGCGAATAATCCACCACCAGCAAATCGCCAGTTTCCACCTGGCCTGTGGCAATCAAATTCGACAACGGATACACCAGAAAGCGTTCAATGGAACGTTTCAAATGTCGCGCTCCGTATTTGAAATCAATGCCTTCTTCCAGCAGAAAATTCTTGGCAGCGTCTGTGCAGTTGAAAATGAACTTGTCGCCTGTGCCGCGCATGATTCGCTCTTGAACAGCTTTCAGTTCAATTTCCAGAATCTGGCGCAAATGTTCATCGCGCAGGCTGCGGAATACGACGACTTTATCAATTCGGTTCATGAATTCCGGCGAGAATTTGCGCTTGGCCGCTTCAGACGCAGTCCGGTAAATCTTCTGATCAACTTCAGCGTCAATCACACCTGATTTCGGCGCAAACCCGATTCCGCCAGAAATCATCTCGCTCATTTCTCGCGCTCCCAGATTCGATGTCATAATCACAATCGAACGCGAAAAATCCACGCGGCGGTTATCTCCCAACGTCAACGTCGCTTTGTCCAAAATTCCCAGCAGCAATTGCCACAGCGCATCGCTGGCTTTTTCGATTTCGTCAAACAGAACCAGAGAAAGTTTCAAGGTTTCGCTATGCGAACGATCCAGGTTTTCCTGGGTCAGCAGCGGCGAAGTTTCGCGATGTCCCAAATATCCCGGAGGCGAACCGATCAGTTTGGCAATTTCGTGGGAATGCTGAAATTCCGCGCAATCAATCTTGGTCACCAGCATCGGATCGCCGAACAAAACTTCAGCCGCAGCTTCGACGACTCTGGTTTTGCCGGAACCGGTTGGCCCCAAGAACAGCAAAGTTCCAATCGGACGCCCCGGATGAGCCAGTCCAGCGAGAAAGATTTGGTATAACCCCGTGACACGACGCACGGCACGATCCTGTCCAACTATCAATCCAGACAGCCTATCTTCAAAATCCTGCGCCAGCGGGCTTTTGAGGTCAGGGTTGAGGTAATGAGAACTGTGTGCTTGTTTTTGTCCTGCGTTGGTCATTGCCTTTATCTCCCTGTCATTGATTATAAAAATTCGCGTCCCTTGGGTCGAGACGGGTCATGTTCCGAATTATCGTTGGTTGCAATTACGAGTCTGCTGATGATCTGTTCGCTTGAAAACGCCTCTTCGTAAAACTCCATTTATTCAAAGCAAAATCTCTTCAACTCTTAAAGGCTGGGTGATGTTCCTGAAACCGATTTCCATCATACTCAATGGACTTATCCCTTGCAATCACCCATTGCCCAACATTTTTGGTTCAAGCCTTCATTAAAGCTCGAATAAGACCAAAGCCTTTTCGGCAAAGCTGCTGTCGAAGACGAAGTCCAGAGAACGCTTAAAACATTGTCGCCATCATAGCCTGATGCTATGCTCCCGCCCGCGCAACTCAGTCCCGAAGCAGTATCAAATTCAAAACGTTGGCGACGAATGTTCTATGGCCTTTTTGCCGGAGTTTGAAACAGACATCTTCATCAGTTACGCCCGCGTGGATAACAAAACCGCCACGGACGGCGAAGGCTGGGTTGCGCTCTTCATCAAACATCTGCAAACCGAATTGGACAAGCTGCACGGGCGCATGGGCGAAGTGAAACTCTGGTGGGACCCAACGCTCGATGACAATCAGCTTTTCGACGTCAAAATCCAAAACCAGATCAACAGTTCGGCGATCTTTCTGGCGCTGACGTCAAACGGATATTTGCGGTCTGAATACTGTCGCAAAGAACTCCGCTGGTTTCGAGAACAAGCGGAACAGAATCACGGGCTGAAAATCGGCGACCGGTTGCGCGTCGTCAACGTGATGCTCAACAACATTCCGCCCAAAGACTGGCCAGACGAATTTCAAGGCGCCATCGGATCGAAGTTTCACGACGCCGACCGCGAAGACGAACTTGGCCAGCCGCCGCTTCCCGGCGAAACATTATTCAGAGAAAAGCTGCGCAAATTGAGCGAATCCATTTTTCGCACGCTGAAAGAATTTCAAAAGATCGCCGAAGCGCCCGCGCCCAAACCGGGGCCGGAAGATTCCTTTGTCGTCTTTCTGGCCGATGTGTCCGACTCGCTGCAAAACCGCCGAGACCTGGTCGCCAATGAATTGCGCCAACAAGGCGTGCGCTTGCTGGATTTCCTTCCGCCTCCGCACGAAGCCGCCGCGCACGACGCCAAACTCAAAACCGAAATTGCCCGCGCGGATTTGGCCGTTCACCTGCTGAACGAATGGGGCGGACGCAGAATGGACGGCAAACCTTCGATCACTTATCCGCAGCAACAAGTCGAACTCGGATTGCAGCACGCCAAGTCGCAATTGATCTGGGTTCCGCAATCACTGAACAAAGCCGCCATCGAAAAACTTGAAGACGCCACTCAGCGCGATTTGCTGGCTCGGCTGGAAGACGGCAACCGCGAACAATCGCGTTACCGATTTCTGCGCGAATCGCCAAGCGCCATCGCTCGCGAAGTCATCAATCAACTGGAAGAGCTGAAACGCCAACAACTGGAAGAATTGGAACGGCAGAAAGCCAAAGCGCAGACCGAAAGTTATTCAGCGTTGATTGACACACACTTGAAAGACCAACTGCACGCCTGGGAACTGGGCCGCGCCCTGACTGAAAACAAAATCACGCCGCTGATCAATCCTCCAGTAGACGATCCGGCGCTGAGCTTGAAACTGCTGGAAGATCGGCTGCGCCAGGTCAGCCGCTTGATCATCCTGTTTGGCGAAGTCACTGAAGATTGGGTGCGCGCTCGACTGGGCGAAGCCTTGAGCGTTGCCGCTCGCACGCCTGGCTGTCCGTTGCGCAAATTCGCCGTGTGTTTTTGTGCCCCGCAACGAAAAGAAAAAGGCACGCGCTTCGATTTGAATTTTATGCCGGTGCAGCATTTCAACCTGCACGAGTTGTTAGAGCCGCGAACAATGGCGGAGTTTTTGAAAGGATGATGTTTTGCGTACCTGTCACGAACAGTCCAAACCAAAGTTGCTCCTCTGTGCCGGAGGCACAACGGAGATTAGCCTGTGGTGGAGCAGAGCGATACCACCGGGACAGCGTTCGTTACGTGTCGCGCTCCGGCAGGAGCGCAGGACGAGAATTCAAATTTCGGCCAACGGTTTGTCCGGCGTCCCTTCCGGGACGCGAACGATTGGCGCATCGGTTCCGGTGGTTGTTCACCACCGGCTAATGTCCACCGCGCCTCCGGCGCTGAAACCCTGTTTGCTCCGTTGGGGCTGGATACCGAACCCACAAACATTTTGATGGAACCGACTCGCAACAATTCAACGCCCACGACCGATGATCGCCCAATGTTTGGCGGTACGTCATCGCTTCCCTTCCCAAATCCGTTTGTGGGCTTGCGTCCGTTCCGCACCGAAGAAAGCCTGTTGTTCTTTGGCCGCAATGAACAAACCGTCGAGCTGTTGCAGCAACTCCATAAAACTCGTTTTCTGGCGGTCGTAGGCTCTTCCGGTTGTGGCAAATCTTCGCTGATTCGCGCCGGACTGATTCCCAAACTCAAAGCCGGGTTCCTGATCGAAGACCGCGACCGCTGGCTGACCGCGACAATGAAACCGGGCGATTCGCCTCTGCGGAATCTGGCTGCCGCCTTGCTCGAAGCCGCGTTCGGCGATTCGACCGAAGCGACGATTGACGAGTTCGTCAAAGCCATTCGCCAGTCCGGAGCCGAAACCATCATCAAACGTTTGGCTCCTGCGCTCCGGGATTCGTCGGCCAACCTGTTGCTGTTGATTGACCAGTTTGAAGAAATCTTCCGCTTCGGCGTGGAATCGAACAACTCCGCTCAGCGCGAAGAAGCCGAAGATTTTGTCAGCTTGATGTTGGCGTTGGCTAACCAGCGCACGTTGCCGATTTACGTCGTGATGACGATGCGGTCGGATTTCATCGGCGATTGCGACAACTTTTACGGTCTGCCCGAAGCGATGAACCGCAGCCAATATCTGGTTCCGCGCCTGACGCGCCAGCAACGCCAACAAGCCATCGAAGGCCCCATCCACCTGTTCGGAGCCGGCATCACGCCTCGCCTGCTCGACCGAGTGCTGAACGATGTCGGCGACAAATCCGATCAACTGCCGGTGATGCAGCACGCATTGATGCGAACGTTTGAAGTTTGGCAAACGAGTGGCGATGCGGAAGTTGACGCCAAACATTACGAATCCGTTGGCACGTTGACCGAAGCTTTGTCGCGTGACGCTGAAGCTGCGCTGAAAGGCTTGAGCGAAGAAGACCAGAAAATTACCGAGCGAATGTTTCAAGCCCTGACTGATACCGACGCGCGCAATCGGCAAATCCGCCGCCCGGCACATTTAAGCGAACTCTGCGCCATTACCGGAGCCAGCCGCCAAACCATCGAAACCATCATCGAAGAATTTTCCGGCAGTGGGCGCTCCTTCCTGACCGCTACGAAAGAAGCTGATTCGCTAATAGACATCTCTCACGAAAGTTTAATCCGTCAATGGGAAAGGCTAGTTAACTGGATAAAGGAAGAAATTGAATCGCGTTCGATTTATCTACGATTAGTTGATTCATCTAGAAGATATTATGACGGAAAAGCAGAACTATGGCATGGAATTGATCTACAGATCGCCTTAAATTGGCTGTGGAGCAATAAGCCGAACTTCTACTGGGCACAGCGTTACAATAAAAGTCACTCAGCTTTTGTCCGAGCAATAAATTTTCTCTGGCAAAGTGCCGATGAAGAAGAAAAGGTGTCAACTATTTTTACTTATAATCGTTCTATATGGCCTGGTCTTCTGCTGTCCTACTCAATAGTTGCTTTTTTTGTCCTTCTGATTATTGAAATTCACAGTTTAATTGCGTCAACGATAACAACATCTTTTTCCCTTTCCCCAAACCTGGCATTCGCCATACCCCTTTTATCCACATTGCTTCTGCTGTCCATCCCAGCATTTCTTTTCAGAAAAAAGTTGGAGCATGGGGTCTCTGTATTTGAGGCACTCTCTAGAGAATGCTACTGGCTGACATCAACCAAGATTATCATTGGAAATATGAGTAAATATTCTGATGGCTTAAAGGATGTTCAAATTATTCCTTTACGACACATTCAAAAAATTGCAGTCCGGCAAAATTTTCTGTCTCAGGTATTTAATATTGGAGACATAAAAATAAACACGATTTCGTTAAAATCTGGTGACAAATGGTTACTAGGCATCCGTAATCCCCATAAGTATGCTGAGATGATTCAAGAGCAACTAGACTGCTACGAACAGCTTCCCCACATCACTTCTAATAACCAGTTTACTATAGTTGATCAAGCTAGGATCGATCCTTGATCACCAACGGTACCGACTTCAGCGAACTTGCGTCCATCAATTCGAGCCATTAAGATGCGCGTGCGTTTGGAGAAAGCTGTCAGTTCTTGGCATCGAAAACTCCGGCGCACCGCTGGTCACAATCAATGGCAAATCGAATCCGGGTCGAAATCAAATCGCGCAACGAATTCTGGCGCAATGCGGTGATGGTCGAATGGGACTATCAATTTCCGCAGCGAACGCTGGAAGCCGAAGCGGACAATTTCTACCTGATTGAAGAACACTGGCTGGAAGATTTGCAACGAGTCGCCGAACAATGCTTTTCCAAAGCCTTGCTGGCTCCGCACAATCCGGGACGCCGCCAGTTGTTTCGCCGATTATTGGCCAAGGAATAGGGGATGGGAGGAAGGAGATGGGAGATAGGGAGTTAACAGCACACCTTCCCTGTCTCCTATGTCCTGCCCCCCAACTCCTGATTGACACTAAATCATTTTCTGAGAGGGACAACGCAAACAATGACTACAAAGTTGATCAAACTGACGCTTGCCGTTGCCGCCGCTGCCATCGTGCTCGGTTCGGCTTTGACCACCAACGCCTATCCGCCGTTCCTGAAAAAAGCGGCGAAGTTCGGCGCGAAAGATTGCCTGTATTGCCACAAACAAGCCGAAGGCGGCGAAGGTTGGAACGAACGCGGCAATTGGCTGATCGCCGAAAAAGATAAGCGCAAAGCCGACGCCATTGATGTCGAATGGCTGGCCGATTACAAAGAAGCCGAAAAGAAAGACGGCGACAAAGAAGAGCCGAAGAAAGAAAAACCCTAATTAAGGAACTAAAGGAACACATGCAAAAAGGTGAAGTTAAGTGGTTTAATGATTCGAAGGGCTATGGATTTATCACCCCTGAAAGCGGACCGGATGTATTCGTGCATCACGCCAGCATTCTCAGCGAAGGTTTTCGCTCGTTGAGTGAAGGCGATCAGGTTCAATTTGAAGTCGTTCAAGGTCCGAAAGGGCCACAGGCAACCAATGTCACGAAAATAAGTTAAAGTGACGGCAGAGTTCCGCAAGGATTGCTGCCAAAACATTCAACTACTTTTCCAAGAGGCACAACCTTATGTCTGAAGACAATAACAACCTCTCTCGTCGCGACGCGTTGAAAGGCATCGCAGTCGGTGTTGGCGCAAGCCTGCCGGTGCTAAACACCAAAGCTCTGGCCGACGACCACGAACACCAGCACGATGCTCACAAAACTGCCGCGCCTGCCGCTCAAAAAGCTGCTGCGCCCAAGTTTTTCAAAGCCGACCAGATGGCACTGATCGCCACCATTTCGGAGTTGATCATTCCGACCGACGATCATTCGCCCGGCGCAATTGCCGCTGAAGTTCCGGCATTCATTGACCTGATGGTCAGCGAATCACCCGCCGAAACCAAAAAGCTCTGGACGGATGGGCTGGCTGCTGTGGACACAGCAAGCCAGACGAAAAACAAAGCGGCGTTCAACAAAGCCTCTAAGGAACAACAAATCGCTTTGCTGACGGAAATCAGCAAGAACGAAATGAAGCCTTCGACGACGGAAGAGAAATTCTTCAAGGCGATCAAAAGCATGACGATTGACGGGTATTACACTTCGAAAATCGGCATTCATCAGGAATTGCAGTACAAAGGCAACACGTATTTGAAGGAGTTCAAAGGTTGCACACATCCTGAGCACCAAAGCTGAGACCCGCAAGTAACAGCATTCGACTGGCCTAAGTCTCCCGCGAGGCTTAGGCCAGAGTTACTTTTGCCAGGATTACTTTTTTAACCATGGAATCTGAAATAGTTGTGACCGGCATCCTGATAGCGATGCTGGTCGTTACCGCCACCGCGAAAAGCGCACTCGATGAACTGAGCGACGTCAGCCTGCGTTTGCTGGCCAGCGAAGCCGAAGAAACGCCGCACGCCGATTTCTGGCGCTCGATTCTGGAACATTACCATCAGCTCAGTTTTACTCTCACATTCGGCATTCATCTTTCGATTGCTTCGATCGCCATTCTGATCAGCTCAATCGCTCATCACATTTACCCTGCGCATTTTCTGATTGCTGCGCTGGGCGGAATGATTCTGACAGTCGTCATTTTTCGGCAGATTGTGCCGCTGATTATGACCCAGAATGATCCGCAAAGAACGCTGCTGAAGTTGCGTTGGCCGTTGAGCATTTTGTGGCCGATCCTGGGCGCAATTGCTCATCCGCTTTACCGGACAGTTCGCGGTTTGCAGCGTTCTCCGGAAGCTGAGACGCAAACGCCAACCGATGCTGCCGCGGCAGTGGACGAAGAGGACCAGCTTCAGGCATTTCTGGACGTCGGCGAAGAAGAAGGCATCATCGAAGAAGAAGAAGGCGAGATGATCCAAACGATCATTCGCTTCAGCGATCAAACCGTTGATCAAGTGATGACGCCTCGGCCCAAAATCGTCGCCGTTGAAGCCAACTCCACCATCGAACAGGTTCGCAACCTGATGATCGAATCGAAATATTCGCGCTTGCCGGTGTACCGAGACCAGATCGACAACATCGAAGGCGTCATTTATGTGCGCGACTTGTTGAAATACTGGGCCAGTGGCGAAACCGAACGCACCGCCCTCGAAATCGCTCGCCGTCAACCGTACGAAGTTCCTGAATCCAAGCCGATTGACGACCTGTTGCGCGAAATGCAGAAGGCCAAAGTCCAAATGGCAATTGTCATTAATGAATATGGCGGCTTGGCCGGACTCGTCACATTGGAAGATTTGATCGAAGAAATTGTCGGCGAAATCGAAGACGAGGACGAACCCGATCCGCAAGCCGCCGAAATCGAAATCTTCAACGAATCTGACGATATTTGCGTGGTTCGCGGCGATGTCGAAATCGGCAAAGTCGAGCGCGAATTTAACCTGGAACTTGCGGCAGACGATTTCACGACCGTCGCCGGTTTGGTCATCAGCCAACTGGGGCATCTTCCTGAAGTCGGCGAAAGCCTGCAATTCAACGGCTTGCAATTTGACGTCATTGAAGCCAACGAACGTCAGGTTTCCCGTCTGCGAATCCAAAAACTGCCGTCGGACCTTGCCGCTGAAACCAAAGCCGCTGAGGCGTCTGCATCCAAACCTTCTGGCAACGGCCACTAAAAAAACTCTTTATGACAGAACATCAAAAATCCGGATTGGTCGCTTTAATTGGCCGCCCGAACGCGGGCAAGTCTACGCTGCTGAACGCGCTGGTGGGCGAACATATCGCCGCCGTTTCAGCCAAACCGCAAACCACTCGCACTCGCATCCAAGGAATCATCACACGTCCCGAAGGCCAGGTTGTTTTCGTGGACACTCCGGGTATTCACAAACCCGGTTACCAATTGAATCGGCGGATGATGCAATACGTGACCGATGCGCTAATGCAAGTCGACATTGTCGTACTAATGCGCGACGCCACAACCAGCATCGGCGCTGGCGACAAATTCACGCTGGACCTAGTCAAGCAGGCAGGCAAGAAAACTTTTTTGATTTTGAACAAGCTTGACCAGCTAAAGGACAAATCCGACTTGTTGCCCATGATGCAGCAGTACAGTGAGGAATATGAATTCGCTGAGATCATTCCACTGTCAGCGCTCAAAGGTGACAACCAGGAATTGCTGGTCAACAAACTCCTGGAACATCTGCCCGAAGGCACTCCGCTGTACGAAGACCCAGACGTTTACACTGACCAAATTGAACGCAACATCGTCGCCGAACTCGTTCGCGAAAAGATTCTGGAAGTGACTGAACAAGAACTTCCCTACACCACGGCTGTGCGGACGGAAATGTGGACGGAGACTGAAACCGGCACGGAAATTCATTGCGTGATTTACGTCGAACGCGATTCTCAAAAACCGATCATCATTGGCAAAGGAGGCCAGATGCTCAAACAAATCGGCATCCGTGCCCGCCGAGACATTGAAAAACTCCTCGACCGCCACGTCCGTCTGAATCTTTTCGTCCGCGTGCAAGGAAATTGGCGCAACGACCCACGCACACTCGATGAACTCGGAATTGAAGATCGCCGATAACCCTGCAAACTGACACTTGAAATCTGCAACCTGATGAATATGAAAATTTGGCATGCAATTGAAGTCGAGATCGCCCGCGTAGGCGAAGCCGCCGCGACGGCTCAACTCTGGGCAATGAACACCACGGGCGTCGAAGTTTCCGAAGACGCGTCGGATTTCGTCACGCTGCGCGCGTATTTCGACACCGAACCTGATGTTGAAAAACTGCGACAGCAAATTCTGGCCAACCTGAAACAGCTTGACCTGCCCGAATTCGCGCTTCGCCGAATCGAAGCCTCGTCCATCGCGGATCAAGACTGGATGTCCGAATGGAAAAAAGGCTGGGAGCCACTGCTGATTGGCCAGCGTCTGGTCATCGCGCCTTCGTGGAAACTGGATCAAGTCACCGCAACCGATCGAGTCGTCATTCAGATTGACCCCGGCATGGCCTTCGGCACCGGCACTCACGAAACGACGCGCGGTTGCCTGGAAATGCTGGAAAAAGCCTGGCCCTCAAACGAAGGCTCTGCATCCCTGCTCGACGTCGGCACCGGCACAGGCATTCTGGCCATCGCGGCTTTTAAACTGCTTGCGCCTGACGCCCAAACCAACAGCCGAATCACAGCTTTTGACGTTGACCCCGAAGCCATCGAAGTTGCTCGCGAAAACGCCGAAATCAACCAAGTCGCCGACAACATCGAAATCGAAGTCAACAAACTCAGCAGCTATGCCGGTCAGGAATTCGACGTGGTGCTGGCCAACCTGACCGCCGATGTGATCATCCCGCTCGCCGCGGACTTCCCTGCCGCTATGAAGCCAGCGGGAACGTTGATTGTCTCCGGCATCTTGCGTGAACAAGGCGAAGACGTCGTTGCTGCGTTGTCTGTTCACAACTTTGAGTTGATTGAATCAAAACCTGACGGCGAATGGGTCACGATGACATTTCGGCTATCAATGTAAAATCCGGGATCAGATCAAGCCGAGTTGTAATTGTCGTCAACCAGAAAAAATGAGGGCAGAAACTAGACGCTGTTTCTGCCCTCACTTTTTTTTTCTGCCAGTTTTGGTCAACTGAATCAAAGCAAGCT
Source organism: Blastocatellia bacterium (assembly GCA_035429885.1). Classification (GTDB taxonomy): domain Bacteria; phylum Acidobacteriota; class Blastocatellia; order RBC074; family RBC074; genus RBC074. The sequence continues at coordinate 44,240 of DAOMFR010000017.1, read as the reverse complement.
TCGATACCAATCAATCGTTTTCTTTAGCCCATCTTCAACCGGCACGCGAGGTTCCCAGTCTAAAACTTCTTTGGCGCGGGTAATGTCAGGGCGGCGAGATTTCGGGTCGTCCTGTGGCAGTGGTTTGTAAATGATCTCGCTTTGGCTGCCGGTCAATCGCAAAATCAGTTTGGCAAATTCCAGAATCGTCATTTCCGTCGGGTTGCCGATATTGACCGGCTTGGTGAACGACGAATCCATCAATCGGCGGATTCCGTCAATCAGATCGTCCACGTATTGGAAGCTACGCGTTTGCTGGCCTTCGCCAAAAACCGGGATCGGTTCATTTCGCAAAGCTTGATTGATAAACGTCGGAACGACACGGCCATCGTTCACCCGGTTGCGCGGGCCGTAAGTATTGAAGATGCGAACGACTCGAACATCTACGCCGTGCGCACGGTGATACGCGTAAGTGATCGCTTCGGCAAACCGTTTGGCTTCGTCGTAACAACTGCGCGGGCCATTCGGATTGACGTTGCCCCAATAATCTTCTTGCTGAGGATGCACCAACGGATCGCCATACACTTCCGAAGTCGAAGTGAGCGCGAACTTCGCGCCTTTCGCCTTGGCTAAACCGAGAGCGTTGTGTGTTCCAAGCGCTCCGACTTTCAGCGTTTGAATCGGAAATTCCAGGTAATCAATCGGGCTGGCCGGACTGGCGAAGTTCAACACCCAATCCAGATGCCCTGTGACGTGAATGTGGTTGCTGATGTCGTGGTGGACAAACTCGAAGTTTGGATTCGAGCGATGATGGGCGATGTTCGCCAGATCGCCCGTTACTAAATTATCCATTGCAATCACTTGATGGCCCTCGGCAATCAAGCGGTCAGCCATATGGCTGCCAATAAATCCGGCTCCGCCGGTAATCAAAATTCGCATTTTGCTATCGTCCTATTCCTCTGTATTTGAATCCAGCTGCTTCGACCGCTTCCGGGTCGAGGATGTTGCGTCCATCAATCACAACTTTCGAGTGCATCACCTCGCCGACTTTTTCCAGATCAAGGTATTGAAACTCTTCCCATTCGGTAACGATGACAATGGCATCACAGTCTTCGGCCAAGCTGAGAGCATTGTCAAAATACTCAATCTTCAGGTCGGGATATTGTTTGGCGCAGGCTTCGTTGGCAATCGGGTCGTAGGCTTTGACACGAGCTCCCATTTCCAACAGCTCGCTGGCGATTTCCAATGCCGGAGCATCGCGAATGTCATCGGTGTCAGGTTTGAACGCCAAGCCCAACAACCCGATGGTTTTGCCTTTGATGATTTTCAGAACTTCCTGCAGCTTGAGCACGGGAACGTGACGCTGCCGTTTGTTGACCGAAACGGTTGAACGTAGCAGTTCCGGTTCGTAATTGTACTCGTTGGCAATGTCTATAATCGCCGAAACGTCTTTGCCAAAACACGAACCACCCCAGCCCACGCCAGCATTCAGGAATTTCGGCCCGATGCGGCTGTCCAAACCAAAACCGCGCACGACTTCTTTGATATCCGCACCGACGCGTTCGCAGATGTTGGCGATTTCGTTGGCAAAGCTGATTTTCGTCGCCAGAAATGAGTTGGCCGCGTATTTGATCATTTCCGCCGAAGCCAGGTCAGTCGTCACCACAGGCACAGCCGTAAAATCAGACGCGCGCGGAGCCGACGCCGGAGGAACAAACGTCTGCTCAACAATTGGTTCGTAAAGAGCGCGCAAACGTTCTGCCGCGTAACTGTCCGTAGCGCCGATCACGATTCGGTCAGGATAAAACGTATCCGTGATGGCAGAACCTTCGCGCAAAAATTCAGGGTTTGAAGCGACCAGAAACACATCTTCAGGTTTGATGCCATTCAATTTGCGGCTGACGGAGGTCGTCAAAGAGTCGCTTTGACCGGCAGCGGCAACCGCCAGACGTTCACGGTAAGCGGGGTTTTCCTGCAAACCTTCCTTGACCAGCATTTCCACCCAGTTGCCGGAACCAATTGGCACGGTGGATTTGTTGACGACGATTCGGCGGCGCTCGCAATCCAGCGTCCGTCCAATCGATTGAGCGACAGCTTTGACATAAGAAAGATCAGCTTTTCCGGTCGGCAAAGGCGGAGTGCCAACGGCGATGAAAATCACTTCGGATTCTTTGACGGCTGCAGCCAGGTCAGTTGAAAATCGCAAATTGCCGCGCTGGATTCCAGTGGCAATTAATTGATCCAAGCCAGGTTCGTAAATCGGGGATTTGCCTTCGCGCAGCATTTCAATTTTGCGTTGATCAATGTCCACACAAACGACAGAACGTCCCAGATAGGCCAAACAAGTTCCAGTCACCAAGCCAACATAACCGGTTCCGACAACACAAACTTCCACAGATTGCCTCCTTGAAACTGAATACTATTTCTTCGGGGAGAGCAGCTTTAAGCGAGATAAATGCCGCGCAGTCATTGGAAAGTGACGCTGACGCGGCAAGCGCGAGAATATAGCAAACAGATTAGAGCCTGTCACCAATAGGTTTTGGGGCCATAACTTTTGCCTTTTGCGCAGTGATTCTCTACATTAGGCACATAAAGCTTGGATCACAACTTTGTAGACTATAAATTAGTTTGCGGCGTCAAAGCGTCGCTTGAATTCGATCCCGTGGAAAGAAATCAATGATCGGCAGAATTATCGGCAATTATCGAATTACCAGCGAACTGGCGCACGGCGGCATGGGGACAGTTTATCGAGGCCAACACGTCAACCTGCCACGCGAAATCGTCGTCAAATCCATCCTGCTTGGAGCGTTTTCTCCGTCGGCGCAATCTCATTTGAAAGCACGGTTTCGCCGCGAAGCCTACATTCAATCTCAACTCGATCATCCGAACATCGTTCGCGTTTACGAATTTTTCACGGCGGAAGATAACTATTATCTGGTGATGGAATACGTGCCGGGCATGAGCTTGCGCGATCTGCTGGCTCGACAAGGAGTGCCGACTCCCGCACAAGCGGTGTATCTGTGCAAACAGGCATTGGCAGCCTTGGATTTTGCCCATAATTTTACCTACGTGGACGAATCGGACATTCGGCACACGGGCATCATTCATCGCGACATCAAACCCGCCAACATGCTGTTGGATAACAAAGGCAAACTCAAAATCACGGATTTCGGCATCGTCAAGGTTCTAGGCGAACCAAGCACCGGCGGCGGAATGACGCAAACTGGATTTCACCCCGGGACTGTTGAGTACATGTCGCCGGAACAGTTGTTGGGATTGGACATTGACGTGCGCTCCGATTTGTACAGTTTGGGTGTGACGTTTTATGAAATGTTGAGTGGGCGATTGCCGTTTCAGCGCTCCGCCACAGGGTCAGATTGGGAAATTCGCAAAGGACATATCGAAGTTCCGCCACAACACATCAGCGAAATCCGCCCTGACCTGCCGCCGACCCTGGCTGCGATCATTATGCGTTCGCTGCAAAAAAGTCCGAACGACCGTTATCAAACTGCAGCGGAGTTTATGGAAGCCTTGCAGATTCACGAACGAACGGTCGGCACAGACACGCAGAAAAGTCCCAGCGGCAGGCTAACCAAACCGTTGACACCTTTTCTGCATGCATCGGACGCCGCCACAATCATCGCAGGCACAGAATTAAATCCGTCATCTGCAAACCTTCAACCGCCCATTGTCGCTCCCATTTTGGAAAGTTCTGCTGCCGCTCAAGCCCGTTCATTGCTGACAGATGAGGTCGAAACAATTCCATTGGCTCAGGTGAAATCAGCGGCGGCCACCGCTTCTGTCGGACAAGCTTCGTCCGCCAATTCAACGCCAACCGACGAGGAAACTCTGATCGCGGTGAAGCCGAAATCTTCGGGAAACAAGCTGGGATTGGCTGCCGGTGTGCTGGGAGCGTTGCTGGCCGGGGCAGGCGGAACCTTTTTCTTTGTCAGCCAGACTCGGTCGAACGAGCAGAATCTGGCCGCCAAGGTTGACGTTGCCGCGACTCCTTTGCCAACGGCATCAACACCAGCGCCAAGCGCTGCCGCCAAACCGAAACCAACTCATACCGTGCAAGCTGTCGTTGTGGCGACTCCTAAACCGACAGCAACTCTCACCCAGACCGAACTCGCCAGCGCTTTACTGAATCAGGCCAAGAAATTGGAAGATCAGGAACAATATGCTGAGGCCATTGCGAAGTATCAGGAATATCAACAATTCAGCCCAAATTCCGCCGAAGCCAGCCTGGTTACCAGCAAGCTGACAGTATTAAACGCGCTGCAAAAGTTGTTGAGCATGGCCAAAGTCGATATGGATTCCAAGAAATATTTTGCGGCCCGGGAAAAGTATCGAAATGCATTGCGTCTAAAGAGCAATTCCGCCATCGCACAAGCAGGCGAAGCCGAAGCTCGCGCGAAAATGACAACGGACATGCCGCAAGTTCAAATGGATCGCCCGCAGTTTCCACAGCCCGCTCAAGACCCAACTCAAAACCGGCGACGAAACCAGCCGCCGATGAAACGAAATCCCAAGCCAACACCGCCATTCAATCAATAACTTACTGGCTGGCTGTTCAAGACATAGAGGTAACAGTTATGAGGTTCGCCATAACGACAAAAACGATTGCGCTGCTTCTGTCCCTGTCATTGATTGGCATCGCAACTCTTGCCCAAGATCGAACCCAAAGCGGAAAAACCAAATCCGACGAGTTTACGATTCGCGTGGACACAACGCTGGTCAATGTGCCGGTTGCAGTGTTGTCGCGCGAAGGAAATTTTATTCCGAACCTGCGCCGCGAAAACTTCCAGTTGTTCGAAGACGGCGTGGCTCAGGAAATCACGCACTTCAAAAACATTGACGAACCGTTCACGGTTGCCCTGCTGCTGGACATCAGCGATTCGGCCAAAATCAAACTTCAAGAGATCAAAAGTGCGGCAATGGCATTTCTGAATGAATTACGCCCGCAAGACAAAGCCTTCATCCTCACCTTCGACGCTCACGTGGAAATGATTTGCGGTGCGACCAACGACATAACCAGACTGAAAAAAGCCATCAATCAGATTGAAGCAGGTGGCGGAACCAGTGTGTACGATGCCGTTGACCGAACCTACAATCAGGAATTCAAAAAAATCCAGGGGCGCAAAGCTATCGTCATGTTCACTGATGGCGTTGACATACACAGTAAAAAAGCCACGGCAGATTCAACCTTGTCCTTGGCCGAAGAACAGGATGCGCCCGTTTATGTCGTTCGGTATGACACGTACATCGAAGAAATCAGGATTCCGATTCCAGGCGCCAGAAGCATGTCCTCAACAGTGATTCGAGAAGGGCTGAGCAAGAAGGAATACGACCAAGCTCGACTATATCTGCAAGCCATCAGTGACGCTTCCGGCGGACGATACTTTTTCGCCACCAAACCGGAGCAAGTAAAACAATTCTTCGCCAGAATTGCGGAAGAGTTACGTCAGCAATATGTGATCGGCTATTACCCGACCAATCTCTCGCCATCCAAACAAAGAAGGCAGATCAAGGTGAAAGTTGACCTGCCCAATACCACGATTCGCACGCGGAAGCATTACGTTTATCAAAGCCGCTGACGTAGCGATTACTTTTTCAATAAATCACGAATTTCAGTCAACAGGAGTTCTGATGGAGCAGGCGGCGGTGGCGGCGCTGCCGTGCGCATGCGGTTGTAGGCTTTGACAACCAGAAAGATCACAAAGGCAACGATCAGAAACTCAATCGTCGTTTGAATGAAGTTTCCATATTTGATGGCAACAGCGGAAACTTTTCCATCTTCGGCGACCTTTGACCCGATCACCCATTGCAAGGATTTGAAATCAACACCTGCCAGCAACTTGCCGATCGGCGGCATCAATACGTCGTCCACGATGGACGAAACGATTTTGCCGAAAGCTGCGCCGATAACGACGCCGACGGCCAAATCCATGACATTCCCTTTGCTGATAAATTCCTTGAACTCACTCCACATGGCCAATCCTCCTGAATAGAAAATGGTTAGTTCAATCAATGCCGACAACTTGGCTGCGGCGTTCTAGCAAAACTGTATCGCGCCAAATGCCGTGTAATTTTGCGACGCGTTCACGCCGCCCAAGTTCACGAAAACCGTGATTCAAATGAAGCGCTATGCTCGCCTGATTGTCCGGAAAAACGGATGACTGCAAAGTCCAGAAGCCATTCGCTTCAGACGCTTCAATCAATGCCGCCAACAAGGCTTTGCCAACACCTTGCCCGCGAGCCGCAGCCGCAACGTAAACGCTGACTTCGGCAACGCCCGCATACACCTGACGGCGCGAAACCGCACTTAGCGCCGCCCAACCGAGCACGCGTTTGTCATCGCGAGCAACCAATCGGCAAACGTCCAAATGCCCTGCATCCCAATACTGCCAATCCGGCACAATCGTCTCAAAAGTGGCCTGGCCGGTCGCAATGCCTTCAGCATAAATTGCCAGGACTGAATCGCCATCCTCTGGCTGCATCGAATCAATGACGTAGTTCATTTTCAAATTTGCGTAGTTTCAAATTCAGGCGTGCTTGCCTTTGCTGGCTTGTTCGTAAATCGCTGCCAGTCTTCGTTCGACTTCCTTGGGCGCGGCGTAATTTTCCAGATGGCCGTAGCCCAAATCGAAGCCTTGCTGCTTTAACTGTTCGAGCTTTTTCAAACCTTCGGCTTGCAGACTTTCCTGGCTTCGCGTGTCGTTTCCAGCTTGCGCAAATTGTGCGTAAAGTTTTGCCGTCGTCAAGGAATTCGCCGCCGGCAAACCACTGCCGTTGATGACGCCAAGCTCTTTCAGTTTTCCACTCATTGCCGAAGTAATCTGTTTGCCGGTCAAGTGTCTCAACGCAGGATGTTCGCGGAAAGAAGTTGTCAGATGGCCCAACAAAGGATCGGCATTCCCGGCAATGGCATTCAGAAAAGCGGGCGAAGCCTGCTCGGCGATTTGCCGAGTCAATTGGCGCAACGTTAACGGATCAATGCCAGATTGAAACGTTGCGCAAACATCCAGCCCCACAGTCAATCCGTGCAGTTTTGCCGCAGCCACACTTTCCAGACTGGCGCGCAACATCTGTTCGCCTGACTGGAATGCTTGCTGGCTGTTCAACCCCACCAGACTGTTGACCACAACCCAGTTTCGCGCTTGCTGATTCTGTTCAAACTGTTTTCGCAGGCAGCGCGCTAAACCAAAAGCGCGGGATTCCAGCGTCGCCATATCCACGCCTTCGGCATCATCGTAAACAAGCTCGGTTCCCTGCCCGGTTTCGAAATACACTCCATCAAAAGTTTTTGCCAGCGCCATGACTTCCGAGGCAGTCAGTTGAGCCATGGCCGTCAACGCTTTAGAAGTCCCAGCCAAACTTTGAAAGGCAACATCGAGCTTGGTTTGCGAACGAATGTCAGCCTGAGTAGTGATTCCGGTCATCAAGCAAAAACGTGTAGGCAGATTCAATTTTTCCAAAATGCCCGCCAACAAGTCCACCAAACGAACCAGTGAGTCCTTGCCATTAAACGCAGGCGTTAGCCCGATCAGCACATCCCCGCATCCGTAACTCAGACCTTCCAAGATGGAAAACAGGATCTCTTCCTCGTTTTCGCTGGGACTGTTCGCTTGAATGCAGGATCCGAAATGCCGAGCCGAACCGACAGAAACGACTTCATTGTCAGGCAAAGGATTGAAAATGGTTCGGCTGATGAGTGCTAACTCGTCATTGGTCATCAATTTGATGACGGCGGCAATCATTTCCGAAGTCAGACCGTCACGATATCGCTGCAACCAGAGTTCTGCGCTGCCACTGGCCAACAGCATTCGCTTCGCCGAGCCAACCGTGAGCGAAGCAATTTCACGCACCAGGTTTTTGTCGGCAAATCGCGCCAGCAATTCGCTGACGTCGTCTTCGACAAGCGAGGTTCTGGCAATCTCCCCCAATCGCAAATTGGCTAAACGGCGCCTGGCCTCAGAGCGCAACCGGTCGTCTCGCGTCCCGCCGACAACTAAATCCCCCTCCTTGAATTCACCTGCGAGCGCGAAGGTCCCCAGCAGTTCCTGACGGTTCATCCGCTACTCCGTAGACGCACCTCGACAGGCAAGTTTTGCAACCTGCTGCGGAGATACGCCTGATTTACAATCTAAATCTTTTACTTAACTAAACTATGCTCAGCTTGCGCGCAGTGTAGCCGAAGTCCTCCGAAGTGGCGAGAGCCGGACGGATAAAGTTGCAGTGCAATGGTTTTGCTTGCTTGGTCAGCCAATGTACACTGCCGCACTTCTTGCTGACCGAAATCCGATTAGGATCAAGCTTCGTAACTGACTGCGTATCAGCAACGAATGCTAAAAGAAAAAACAGGAAATAGGAGAACGACCACATGAAACTAATGCTCCAACTTGCTATCTCGGCGGCGGTATTTGTACTAAGCGCGCTCATTGCCACAACCGCTTCGGCGCAATCACCAATCCCTTCGAATTCAATTTCGACTCAACAGCAGCTTTCACGTTCGCTTGGCAACTTTCCCATTGTTACACCCAGCGGCTCGACAACTTCCCAGTTTTCAGGCACGGGGTTGAAGACGACATCTCGTGATCGGAATGCTCCCAAACGTGAAAACTTGCAGGCCTTTGAATTCGCTGGCGGCCATGTCAGCGGATTGATTGGAGGTTTTGATCAAGGCGCAGGCTTCGGCTTCGGCGTCGAACTCAGCAGCGCTGACAGCATTCCTGGAGTCGTGATTCGCGCCAAAGTGCTGACTTCGACAAGATTCTATCGTCGACTGGAAGGCGAAATGTATCTTCCAAAACTCGGCAGTGAAAATACTCACGCCAGCGTTTGGTTTAACTATCTTTACCGTTCGCGTGACAATTTCTTCAACATCGGCCCGCGTTCGCCGGACGAGCCTGAAACCAACTTTGGCGTGGACGAACGCAGCTTCAACGCTTCGCTTTATCATGAAATCACCAAAGGATTTCAGGTGGGCGTGTATGCGCGAGTCGCCGACTCAAATGGATTCCGAGGAAAAAACGACAAAGACGTTCCGATTGACACGATCTTTTCGGGCAAACCAACCGCAACGCCGATTACGCGTTGGCTGCCTGGTTTGAACACCAACGCCAAGATTTTTTCTTATGGCGTGTTTGGCGAGTACGACAAACGCAACAACGACGTTGGATTGACCAAAGGCTTTTATGGTTATGCCCGCGTTGCGTCATTGGAAGGGCTGAAGAACGATCTGTTTGACGACTTTGGCTGGAATGAAGTCGAACTGGATGGTCGGGCCTACATTCCAATCCTGAGCAATTCCACTTCGTTAGCTTTGCGCGGTTTAGCAGAATTAAAAGACCCGAAACG
>DAOMFR010000017.1:23941-34801 GCA_035429885.1 Blastocatellia bacterium | reverse complement strand
CCTTTGATTCCAGAAACTGGCGAACAGGCGTGGGAGCCGGTTTCCAATATCGCGTGAACAGAAGTGTGGCTGTGCGAATTGATTACTCTCGCACAAACGAAACCAGCCGTGTGTATTTTTCCGTCTCGCGCGGTTTCTAACTGTCCGACAAATCACCTCTCATACAGCCGCAGATCATCTTGGCCAACCCCTGATGATGATTTGCGGCTGATTTTTTGTTTGAGTTGGTGGCATCCTGCCTGTGTAACGAGTAAGCTGATTCCGCACAAAAACAAACTTCTTCAAAGCGGAAACAATTATGCCGACCTCGAATCCTTGGAATTCTTTTCGCACGTCACGATGGTTTAAACCAGCCATCGCCGTAGTTGGCGTTCTAGTTTTGGCCTTTGCCGGTTTGCTGGCCTTGCCAATGCTCGTGGACATCAACACTTACCGTGGCCAGATCGTCAGTCAACTTGAACAGAAGCTCGGCCGCAAAGTCTCGCTGGGCAAATTGGGATTGCGCGTGCTGCCTTCGATCAAAGTGACCGTGGACGACCTGTCCATCGGCGAAGACCCGCAAATCACTCAGGGAGATTTCGTGCAGGCCAAATCCGTTCGCCTGCAATTGGGATTGTTGAAGCTGCTGAGTGGCAAGCCCGAAGTTTCCGGCATTGAGTTGGTCGAGCCCAATGTGACGCTGATCAAGACTTCCGCCGACAAATGGAATTGGAGCTCACTGAAGCCGTTGCAAGAAACCGGGCAAGAATCTGAACAAGCTCCGTTCGATTTGGTGATCACCAACGGCAGTTTCAAGCTGATTGATCGCAGCAGTACCCAACAAGTTGAAAAAAGTTACACCGGAGTCAATGTCTCGCTCGATGATTTTTCGCCGCGACGTTCGTTCGACTTCGTCATCGGATTGACGCTGCCCGGTGAGAAAGCCGGAAAGCTTGAATTCGCCGGGACTGCCGGGCCAATTGACCAGAAAGATTCATCGCAAACACCGATTGACGCGCGGCTGAAACTGGACGCCGTGGAGCTTTCCAGTCTGGAAGCGCTGGCGGGAACGCAATCGCCTCACGCGGGCAAATTGACTGCGGACGCCACCATCAGCGGAAAATTTTCTGAAGGATTGAACGCCAGCGGCGAAATCAAAGCCGAGCAGTTACGATTGATCGAAGGCGTCGAACCGGCCAAACAACCTGTCGAAGCGAAGTTCAAGCTGACAGCGAAATCCGAAAAGAAGCCGGAGAATCAATCCGAACTCTCTTTGAAACTCGATCAAGCCGACGTGAAGCTTGGCAACACTGCAGTCAGTGTCACTGGACAAATCAACAAATTGCCTGCTTCGCCGACCTTCGATTTGCAATTGAGAGGCGACCGAATGGCTCTGGACAGCTTGCTGGAATCGGCTTACGCCTTCGGATTTGGCCCGCCGCCCGGAACGAAAGCCAGTGGCGTGGCAACAGTGAATTTGAAAGCGACAGGCGACCAGAACAACTTTGCGCTGAATGGACAAGCCGAATTTCGAGATTTGAAGTTCCAAAGCCCATCACTGCCGCAAGCGATTCAGGTTTCCGAGTTGAAACTGACCGCTGATCCGCAAACGATTGCCGCTTCGCCATTTCGAGCCACGCTGTCGAAAACGACAGTGGACTTTCGCGGCTTGAAAATCAGCGATTACGGCAGCTCGGACAAAGCGCGGCGAGCGCATCTGGAAATTTCGACCAGTGGCGCTCAGGTGGACGATCTGTTGAAGATTGCGGAATCCTTTGGCGCTCGGCCTGAAACCACAGGCAGCGGAACCGCCAACCTGACGGCAACAGTTGACACAGAGTTCGGTGAAAAAGCTGCCGCGACTCAGATCAACGGACAAGGCAAAATTTCCGGCGCGCGCTTGCAACCATCGTCTTTGAAAAAACCTCTCGAAATCGCCAATGCGGATCTGGTCTTTACGGGCGACAGTGCGCGCATTGACAACCTGCAAGCGCAGCTTGGTTCTAGCCAGACAAACGGCTGGCTGACGGTCAAAAACTTCGACGCCCCCGCGCTTGGATTCGATTTGAAGGCGAACCAAGTGAACGTTGCCGAACTGCAAGCTGCACTGGCCGACAGCGGACAGAACAAAAAAGCGTCGACGCCGTTGCGCGGCGAAGGGCAAATTGCCGCGGGGAAAGTAGTACTGGATTCGATCACCGCCACGGATGTTCAAAGCAAAGTAATAATGGCGAATAACGTTATTTTGCTTAATCCGTTGTCGCTGAAACTGTATGGCGGCAGCTATCAAGGCTCTATGCGAATTGATCAAAACGGCGGAGCGCCGGAAGTCACATTGAACGGAAAATTCGGAGGATTGGACATCAACCAGTTTTTGTCAGCGTCTTCTGGTCAAGCCAGTTCAATTTATGGGCACGCCGACGGAACCGTTGATATTCGCGGGCGCAACGACGCAGCCGGAATGGCACAATCGCTGACCGGTAATGGCTTTATTTCGATCACCAACGGCAAATTTATGAGCTTCGACTTGATGAAACAGGTCGAAGTTTTAGGCAAGCTGGTCAATTTGCCGACAGGCGGAGCAGCCACGGCATTTCGCTCGTTGAAAACGAACCTACGATTTGACCGTGGCAAACTGACCACAGACGCGTTGCAACTCGTGATGGAAGAGATGCAGGTCAACGGCGATGGCTGGATGCAACTGGGCGATAACCCTGCAGTGAGTTACGGGCTATTGGCCAAACTCAGCCCGGCTATCACCAAGCGAGTAATGCCCGGCAGTTCGAGCAATGAAGGCGGGCGAACGCCAATCACGCTTGGCTCGGGGCTGAATTCTGTAGTCGGCAACTTTTTTATGGATCAAGGCGGAATTGTTCTGCCGTTGAAAATGTCAGGTTCATTGAAACAACCTGTGTTTGGCTTGGACTCATCAGTGCTGCAATCAAGGGCGAAAGACAAGTTGAAGGAAAACTTGAAAGAAAACCTGGTTGACCGATTTTTGAAAAAGCCCGGCGAGTCTGAAACTGAGCAAAAAAAAGCCGATGACAGCAAACCTGCCGAAAAGAAACCGGCTGATTTATTGAAAGGTGTGCTGGACAGATTCAAAAAGAAAGAAAAGCCGTAATAAAAAGGCTGACAAGTTCCGAAGAACCTGCCAGCCTGCGTTGACAATCAAATCAGGCCTGCGCCCTGCTAGGCTTTTCTGAGCAAGGTGCCGATCACCAGGATGACAAATCCCAGTGCCACAAGCTCAAAGGAATACATAGAAAGCGTCTGAATGCGAACGAAGTGGGCGAGGATTCCGAGCCCGCCAAGGATTACTGAAATCAACCACAAGATCTGAGTCGGAGCGTTTAGTTTCATGGATGTTCTCCTGGTTAAGGCTTCCCCAAGCTAAGCGAAGACGAGGAAGCCGGTCGAGATTCTGCGTTTGAGAGAATGTGACGGTGATATATTCGGAAAGCGGGCAAAGGCTAAGCCAGTTGGTTACGGGTGTCAATCTGTTGCAACCTGAAAACCAACGCGTGAATCGAGAAAGAGGCTTGACTCAATTGTATTTGCTGGAAGCGATTGTTTGTTCCGTCGACGACGCGATTGCGGCTGAAGTCGGCGGTGCTGATCGGCTAGAAGTTATCAGCCACTATGAAGTCGGCGGGCTGACTCCACCGGTTGAAATGGTCAGGAAAATTGCTGCGACGGTCAAAATTCCATTGCGCGTGATGTTGCGTGAAAGCGAACCGTTTGAAGTTAGTGACGAGCGCGAAATTGAAAGGCTTTGCAATTTGGCTCGATCATTTGCCGAAATCGGCGTTGACGGTTTTGTGCTTGGATTTTTGAAGGATGACCAACGAGCCTCAAAAGCAAAACTGATTGACCACGAATTGGTTGCCAGAATTCTAGCTTCGGCTCCATATGTGAAAGCAACGTTTCACCGCGCTTTTGAGGAACTACAGGACCCCTTGGCGGCCATTGGTGAATTGAAGCGTCACCACCAAATTGATCGAATTCTGACCAGCGGTGGCAGCGCTGCTTGGCCGGAAAAGGTTGAACGATTTGCCATTTGGCAACAAGCGGCTCAACCGGAAGTTGAAATTCTGGTCGGAGGAGGAACCGACGCCGAAGCAATCAAGGAGCTAAAGCCAGCTGGCATTCGAGAATTTCATATTGGCAAAGCGATTCGCGCAGGACAAAAGCTTGACGGCGTAGTTTTGGCGGAGCGGGTCACGGAAATGAAAAAACTGATTGAAAAAAGAATTGTTTGAATCTGGCAGACTTGGAACTAGAATAGACAAGGCTTCAACCCCTGAAGCTGTTACGTTACTTAAACTTTATTTGCTGAGATGAAGATTGACGATTTCATAAAGCGTCACGCTAAGCCCATCGCATCGCTATTTAAAGGCGTTACACAGCGGTATGGCGTCACAGAGCAGCAATTTGCTGAGCGCGTGGCAACCATCGCCGTTCGTTCTGGTGAGGATGGTGGAGATGCAAAAGATTTTCTGGCCGGGATCAAAGCCGACGAGTTGTGTCTGGCTATCGCCTGCGAAAATAAGGACAGCGCAGCTTGGGAAAAGTTTGAAACCGAGTTCCGCCACTCCATGCAAGGTGCAGCGCGTTCGCTAACCAAAGATGAAGCCGAGGCTGAAGACCTGGTCCAATTTGTGTATGGCGAACTGTTCGGTCTTCGATCCGATGGCGACAAACGGCTGAGCAAGCTGGCGCACTATTCAGGTCGCGGCTCGTTGGGCGGTTGGTTGCGAGCAGTTGTATATCAATGCTTTATTGATCGAAAACGTCAAACCGCACGGTTTGAACAGATCGAAGAAGCGTCGGAATTCGAGCGGCTAGCCAATCAAGCGGTTCACGGCAGCAATGGCTCATTGCAGGTTCATCTGGCCGCGCCAGACGACATCGAAGACACTCGATTGCGTCAGGCGACAGAAGAAGCCATTGCCACAGCCTTTGAGGAAATGCCTCCACGCGACCGGATGATGTTGAATTATTACTATTTTGACGATCTGACGTTGCGCGAAATCGGCTTGCTGATGAATGTCCACGAAGCAACGATCAGTCGTTGGCTGGCCAAGGCTCAACGCGAAATCAAACGCAAAACTGAAGAAGTGCTGCAACGCAGTTACGGGCTGCGCCGAGCCGAAGTTGGCGAATGCATTCAGATCGCCGCCCGAACGGAACTCGATGTTCGCAAATTGATCGGCGACGTGAAAAGTGTTGCCGCCGAACGCGCCCCCTAACGCATCGCACACTGAAAGTCGCTTTACTTCGCAAGGATTCACCCACCGCACGTTCAAAAGGCGGACTTTAGTTGAAAATTCATAGTTTTGGGCCATCAGAATTCGCTCCCGAAACATTAAACTCAGAAAAATAAAGCAGTGGCACTCGAACAAAACAACACGGCGTTTGAATTTGAAACGATGTTACGTCGTCATTTGTCGCACGGAGCTATGGCAGAATCATGCACCGGATTCGACTTTGACGCGGCCAACGCCTATCTGGAAAATGCTCTTAGCGCGGCAACTCGCGTACGTTACGAATCACACTTGGCAGGATGTTCATCTTGCCGCCACCATCTCATTCAACTGTCTCGGTTGATGCAACTGCCGCAAACCGAACCGCAATTCACTCCTTTCGCGAAGCCTGTCAGCATTTGGTCGCACTGGAAATCAGTGGCTGCCGAATGGATCGAAGCATTCAATGCTTCAATGGGAAAACAAGGCTGGGCGACTGCCGGAATTGCCGCTGTGGTGCTGGTTACTGTGGTATCGGTTCAGTTTTCGCGGCAACAGCAATTCGCTATGCCGACTGAACAGCCGGATCAGACGAATCTGGTTGCTGCTAATAGCGAAAACGGAGCCATTTCCAAACCTTCGTCAGGCTTGGAAATGGCTGCTCCCTCTGGACTGGCAAACCTAACAGACGATCAGAACCGGCAGCGTTTGGCATCGAATCAGGTTCCGACTCCACAAGTCAGTCCAATGCCTATAAATCTTGGTGCGGCAACCAGCCAATCTTTAACTCCTGGCGTGAAATCAAGTAGTGAGTTTATTGCGACTGTGCCACCGTCTCCTCCCCAGACAAGTGCAGGCAATTTATTCCCTTCATTTTCTGACAAAACAGCATTTACGGCCCCAGCCCAACCTGTTTCCGTTGAGATGGTTGCGCCCCCGCCGCCGGTGTTTGAAATTGAAAAAAGCGACAGCGTTGTCGCCGCGCACATCAATCCGTCACCCAGCGATAACCCAATGAAAAAGACAAAGGGCGGGGACACGTCAAAGCCCGCGCTTAGCACTTTTCAAAAGGCATTGAGTTTCATGCCAACTCGCAAAGCAGACGGAGAACGTAAGCTGGAAGAAAAAGCGATTGAACCGGACGCTCCGAAAGTATTGAGCATTCGCCGTCGCGACAAGGTATTCAATTACCAAGGTGGTTTTTGGGTTGACAGCACTTACAAATCGGAAATGGCGTGGCGCGTAACAAAGTTGGCGTTCGACAGCGAAGAATTCAAACAATTAGTGGCTTCAGAGCCGCTTCTGAAAGAATACTTTGCTCACGGCCCGGCAATCGTAGTGTGGAAAGACAAAATCTACAAAGCTGTTAGCAAGTAGTCGCCAAACATCAACTCGATTAAAGAGAAAGCCAGAAGTCGCTCGTCGCTTCTGGCTTTCTTCTTTTTTGCGGGATTCTTTCCATCAGGCGAACAAGCTCTTATAATCCGCCTGCCTGTCAAAGTAATCCGAAGTTCAATCTATTTTCGAGGAGCTAGCCTGTGAAGCGATTCACCGCCTTGTTTTTGTCTGCAATTCTTTTGCCGGTTTTGTCTCTGCCGGTTTCCCAAGCACAACAAGTGCAAATACAACCCAGACTCAATCCACAAATTGAAAAAATCATTGGTGAGATTTCCGCCAAAAACATTGAAGAAAGCGTTCGCAAATTGGTTAGTTTCGGCACTCGCCACACATTGTCGTCGCAAGAGGATCCGAACCGTGGAATCGGCGCGGCGCGGCGTTGGATCAAATCGGAAATGGACCGATACAGCCGCGAATCGGGTGGACGTTTGATTGTCACCGAAGATGAATTCATACAGCCGCCAGTTCAGCGTGTTCCCAAAGAAACCAAGCTGGTCAACGTTGTCGCCACACTTCCCGGCTCTCAAGCTGAAGCGAAAGATCGAATTTACGTGGTCAGCGGCCATTATGATTCCTGCGTTTGTTCGCAAGGAATGACCGACGCCGAAAGCGATGCGCCTGGAGCCAGCGATGACGCTTCAGGAACCGCGGCGGTTATGGAAATGGCTCGCGTCATGTCCAAATACCAATTCGATGCCACCATCGTGTTTATGACCGTGCCCGGCGAAGAACAAGGTTTGCTTGGTGCTGCGCACTGGGCCGAAGAAGCCAAAAAGAAAAACCTGAATATTGCTGCGATGTTCACCAACGACATCATCGGCAACACATTCGGCGGCAACGGAGTCCGCGATAATCATCGGGTTCGTCTGTTTTCTGAGGGTGTGCCCTCCACTGAAACTGAAGCCGAAGCGCGCGCGCGCCAATCCGTCGGCGGTGAAAACGACGGCCCTTCCCGACAACTTGCGCGCTACATCAAGGAAGTCGGCGAACGATATTTGCCGAATTTTGAAGTGGCGCTGATTTTTCGCCGGGATCGGTATGGACGAGGCGGCGACCACAATGCCTTTTTGCAACGAGGTTTTCCGGCAGTCCGCTTCACTGAGCCGAACGAAGATTTCACTCGCCAACATCAACGAGTCCGCGAAGAAAACGGTATCAAATATGGCGATGTGTTTGAGATGGCTGACCCAGCGTATATCGCTCAAGTTGCTCGCATCAACGCGGCAGCGATGGCCAGTCTAGCATTGGCGCCGGCTGCTCCGGCTGGCGTTCGATTCAAAACCGGTCGGCAGGAATACGACACAACCGTTAGCTGGCAACCAAACACTGAACCGGATGTTGCCGGTTACAGAGTTGTATGGCGCGAAACCTATCAACCGTTCTGGCAGCGCAGCATCGAGGTTGGCAACGTTGCCGAGTTCATTATGAAAAGCCTGTCGAAAGATGATTACTTTTTCGCAGTGCAGGCAATTGACAAAGACGGGAACGCCAGCGTGCCTTCCTTCCCGCGCAGCGGCCAAGGAGCGAGATAAGAGCAAAGGCGTTAGAAAAGAAAACGAGGTTTTATGAATTACAGCAGTCTATGTTTGTTGTTTGTGTTTTTTGTTGGTGCCGGTTCCGTACTGGCGCAGGACACCAAGCCCAAGCGTCCGGTTAAGAATCCGCCACAATACCCGAACATCATTGACCTTGAGAACAAAGACTCAAAACCTAAACCTGCGGACCAGCAAAAGCCTGCCGATCAGCAACAGGAGCCTACTGCCTCGGTTGATCCGGAAGCCCTGACCAAAGCATTCATTATCATCGCTGATGAGATGAAGTCTTTGTCGCAAGAAGTCAAGGCGCTTAACATCCGACAACAACTGGAAATCGAGTTGATGCGAATGTCCCGCGTCGAACAGCGTGTGGCGATGTACGAAAACCAGCTTCGCCCAATCCGTGAACGCATTTCCGCGCTCGAAGCCGAAGAGCAAACCTTGCAGCAAATGCTGACGCGCGAATCGTTGATCGCTCAAACCGCGAATATGCCGACCATCAACCGCGAAGCGACAATCAATCAGCTTCGTTACCAGCACGAAGCTCGACTCAATGCCATTCGCTTGGAAAAAGAGCGGCTTCGCAGCTTGGACGCCAGCACTTCAGAATCGCTGAGTATTTACCAAAGGCAGATTGACGAAATAGACAAGAAGGTTCAACAGGCCGAAGAAAAACTGCGTAAGTTGGAAGCGTTGCAAGAAGCCGCCAAAACTGACCGCATTCCACCAACCCAAAATCAGGAGAAACCATGAGCAACGAACAAGACCAAAAAGATTTTTTCGGGCGCAGAGAATTCATCAAAGGAAGTGCGCTGGCCGGACTGACTGCACCGCTTTTTGGCAACGAGGCGCTGGCCGCGCAACAGTCGCTGAAACCAATTGGCAAAGCTCGTCCGGTGGTAATTTCCAGTGCCAACTCCAACAAAGGCCCGGATGGCAGCGTTTTCAACGGTGGCATTGATTGCGTCAGCAAGGCGATGGAAATCCTGAAGCGTGGCGGCGACACATTGGATGCCGTCGTTGCCGGCGTTAACATCGTCGAAAGCGATCCGCGTGATAACTCTGTAGGGTATGGTGGCTTGCCGAACGCTGAAGGCGATGTCGAATTGGATTCCTGCTGCATGCACGGCCCTTCTCGCAGAGCTGGTTCGGTTGCCAGCATTCGCCATATCAAAAATCCTGCTTCGGTCGCCAAGCTGGTGCTGGAACGTACCGATCACATTATGCTGGTCGGCGAAGGCGCGCTGCGGTTCGCGTTGGCTCACGGTTTCAAGAAAGAAGATTTGCTGACCGAAGATTCGCGCAAAATCTGGTTGAAGTGGAAAGAAGAGATGAGTGACATCGACGCTTGGGGACCCAGCCCAAATCATCCGAAACCCGCCTCGGCTTCCAGCAAAAAAATCGCCAGCGTTCTGACTTCGCCAGCCGATGTCGCCTTTAACGAATGGGCAATGGATGTGATTCGCCGTCGCCCAACCGGCACTATCAACTGTCTGGCCGTTGACGCTAACGGAGATATTTCAGGCGTAACAACGACTTCCGGCCTGGCGTGGAAAATTCCCGGACGTGTCGGAGATTCGCCGATCATCGGCGCGGGCTTGTACGTGGATAACGAAGTAGGAGCGGCGGGTTCCACAGGTCGCGGCGAAGAGAATATTTACATTTGTGGCGGCCACACCATTGTCGAAAACATGCGGCGAGGCATGAATCCGACCGAAGCGGCGATGGATGTGCTGAAACGTATCTCTCACCGTTACGGCGACAACCTGAAAGAACTTGCCAAGTTCAACATCACGTTTTACGCCGTCAACAAAGCTGGCGAATATGGCGCAGCTAATTTGTGGGACGGCGGCAAGTTCGCAGTTCACGACGGCTCTCAAGCCAAAGTTCTCGACACACCTTATCTTTACGAAAAGAAAAAGTAAGCGTTGTCACCAGCCGAATTCAACGAACGCAACATTACGAGCGCGGGAACTGGATATCAGCATCCCGCGCTTTTTGCTGATCATGTGGAATCCTTCCAATTCGTCTTGCGGAGCAAAGTCTATTGCATGCACGACTTCGGCTTTGCCGTTGGCAACAGACTTTTTCAGGTCAACAAACGTCAACCGCCATTTCAAACCTTCAATCTGATTTTGAACCAGCACCAGCCAGCCTTTTTCCGCAATCCAGTGAAGCGACTGCACCCAGGCGCCACAAGAAAACTTATGAACCAGAACTCCAGGCTCGCTGGTTTTCTGAGCTTTAGCCAACCGCTGAGGATCGTACAATCGGATTTGATTTCCTTGATCGCCGTAATCCGAGCTGGCCAAAAACCACTTTGATCCAAGCTGAACGAATTCCGGCCGAGTGCCATTGACGGCCGCATCGTCTGCGACTTCGTGCTTGATCGCGCCGTCCAGCGTTCCCTGTTGCAGCAACTTTTCCCAATTCAGCAGCACAATGTTGCCTTTGCGATTAACGGTATTTCCCAGCCACGTTCCAAATTGAGGGTGAAATGTCAGTCCGGTTGGATGCGCCAATTTGTCTTGCCCGCCAACGGTCAAACGAGCGGCTCGTCCGGTGAATTTTAACGCGCGATTGTTTTCAATCGTGTATTCGCGCAAAACGCCAACTTCAGCGTCGCCAATGATGTACAACTTCCCGTCCCGCAACTCCAAACCTTGAGCCGCGCCAACGGCTTCGACGGTTTGTAATTCTTC
>DAOMFR010000017.1:0-23841 GCA_035429885.1 Blastocatellia bacterium | reverse complement strand
GTGTAATCCATCCAGCCGATCATCATTTCGTCGTAAGTCGGTTCGCCGTAACGAACTGCTTTGGTCGGATCAGGATTGAATTTGTTTTTGGTCGAATTATCGAAATAACCCGAAACCATGATCTTCGTGCCTTTCGGAATGGCTTTGGCCTGTTTGAAGTAATAGACCGTCTGCCACGAAAAATCGTATTCCGGCACGTTCAACAGGATTTCGGTTTTCCCATCGGGATAAAAGGCTTTGTATTCGACCGCCTTCCCGCGCAGATGCAGATGCGGCATGAAATTAATGACGTGAATATCTTCTTTCGCCGTCCAACAAGCTGTGACCAGATGATTATCTGCGCCCGGAGGAATCAGAAACGCGTTGTTGGAAATACCGAAGGTATGAACTAACTTCTGCGGTTCAGCTTTGGCGAAAATCAGACCGATGCTGGAACGATCTTTTTGCACAGTGCCAGCGGCTTTTGAATAGTGCATCTGGAAAACAATCTTCGATCCGGCGGGGATCTTCTTCACCGTTCCCGGTTCCCAAATCGCCTGGTTCATTCCGGGGGCATAGCCAGCGAGCAACTGACCATTTTCCATATCCTGACCTCGATCAACGCGGCCCAGCTTGCCGCCGGTTACCGAAGAGCAACCATCATTTTCAACAGGCGCTTCTTGTTTCGTGCGAATCAAGAAGCCTTCGCGATACGTCGGCGAATTCTTTTCCATCTGAGCGCGCAGCTTTTCAATCTCTTCTTTGCTGTATTTGCTCAAATCCGGGCGTGGTTTACTACTCGGAGTCTGAATAAAAGCAATGATGTGATGCACGATTTTGCGATTGTCTGGACGAGCTTCGGCGCGTTGAACGTAAACGTCTTCTTTGAAACCGGGATCAATCGTGAAGTATTGATATTCATCCGGACCGCTGGCTTCCAGCGTGAATGTTTCTGGCATGGGAAGCACAACATCCGGAGTTCCAATTGCCCAACCGTTGGTAAAGTTTGGGGTGGGTGGCATGTCTTTCGGATCGCCTTCTTTCGCTCCGGCGTCCACCCAGGCAACAATGGAATCAATTTCGGACTGAGTCATGCGGCGGTCATTCGCCCAAATCCCGTAATGTGGGTCAGCGTGCCATGGGGGCATCGTCTTCCGCGCTACTTTTTCGCGGATGGATTTCGCCCACGGACGAACATCTTTGAAGCTCAACACCGAAAACGGAGCGCCTTCGCCTGGGCGATGGCATTCGGCGCAGCTTTTGTAAAAGATCGGCGCAATGTCTTTGGTAAAGGTAAGCTGTTTGGTCGCAGTACCATTGGCGCGGCTGGTTTGCTGCGAAAGGCAAACACCCGCGACCGTCAAAGCTACGAGAGAAAGAATCATAAAGTAGCGTTTCATATCCTTGCGTGCCTCCAAATGAGAGTGACCGAAGTCTGGTTGACGATGCTCTTTGAATCTTAGGCGTGGAAAATTCCGCACTTTCGAGCGGGAAATTTTCCCAGCTTGCGAAAATTTCCCCCTTCCCCTACGACTTCACTTTCTGAGAGCTCAGGCAAGTTCTTGTTCAGTAAAACGAATTACTGCCATCGTTTACAACCGAAAGCCGTTGGGGTTTTGAGTAGAATCTTCGTTGGTGGCGAGCTCGGTTCCGATTACTTTCCTGCCGCCGTTGGGCGATTTCGCAATCTATGTGCCTTGGAACACAATTGGGCAGATTTATGACTGAGGTCGAAGGATCGGCAGCTTAGTTGGCTAACGCTCTATAAACGACGCTTGAAATGTCTGCGATCAATTTGCTGCTTTGGGTGTCGTTGGCAATGCCTTTGGTCAGCACGACAATCACATATGGTTTGCGATTGAGCGGGTAAACGATTCCGGCGTCGTGCTTATGTTTTGTGATTTCCCCCGTCTTATGTGCGACTTTCGTTGCAGTGGGCAATCCAGCCGGAATGCCGTCATTAAAATGCTGAGCTGACAAAATCTCGACCATCTTTTCGCAGGCTTTTTTGCTTTTGAATTTGTTTTCCGCGATCAGCTTGAATAACAGCATCAGATCATAAGCTGTAGTGGTGTTGTTCTTCCCTGCTTGAAATGCTTTGGAATCTTCGACGCCGCGCAACACGCGAATGTCGTTTGCGCCAAGTTCCGCCATTAACTTCATCACGTTTTCCGGCCCGACGCGCTCAATCAGAATGTTCGTCGCCAGATTGCTGCTCCAGGTAATCATGTGCTCCATCAAATCCAACACCGTCATTTTCTGGCCAATGCGGTTGTAGACTTCTTCGTCGCTGTCGTCGCTTTTGTTCAGCCGGAATTCGCTGCCATCTATAATGCTGAAGAACTTGTTTTGAACTTCAATCGAATCGGTCAACCGCAGCTTCTTTTCTTCCACCAACCGAAAGATTTCCATCATTACGGGCAGCTTCATCGTGCTGGCGGCGTGCAAATTGACGCGTTCGTTGAGCAGCAAAGTTTGTTTAGTTTGCAGGTCGTAAACGGCCACACTGACAACTTCAGCACCGCTGGCGACAATCAGCTTTTCGATTTGCAGCTTGGCTTGATCAAGTTTCGATTGCGCCAACGCTGACGAACCCAGTGCCATTAGGGCGAACGCGACGGCCAAAAACATGTTTTTCATCTTTTTCTCCATTTTGAGCTGAAGTTTCATCACGAAAAGCGCGCTCAATCTAGCTTACGGCTATTCGACAAACAATCTCCGCTTGCATAAGGCCACCTTCAAGCATTAAAAAGTTGTCTTTGTGAAAGCAACTGCAATTCACTTTTGGCAATCACAAGCGTTCACAAAACAGCGCCAAACTCTCCGCGCACGATTCGCCGTCATTCCCCAGAATTCAGACAGGCGAACTTCATAGTTTAACCCTTCATTTAGATGGCTTTAGCGCATCATCCACAGGAGCAAGATTCAATGAACTTATCCCGTCCGTTCATCGCTCGCAGTTTGAAATCCAGTTGGACCGTTCGCACAGTTGCGTTTCTGGCGCTGGTTCTTCTTGTCAGTTCTGTTTTCACCTCCAAACCAAGCACAGCACAAAGCGGCATGTATGTCAGCACTTTTGCCGGAGTTGGCTTCGCGCCCGGTTCCAACGATGGGGTTGGGCCAACGGCCAGATTCAATGCTCCACTGGGCATTTGTGTTGATAAGGACGACAACGTCATCGTTGCCGATTTTCGCAGCCATCGCATTCGCAAAATTACTCCCGATGGAACAGTCACAACCATTGCCGGAAGCATTGCCGGGTTCGCTAATGGAACGACACTCGCGCGTTTTTATGGCCCAGCCGGAGTTGCTGTGGACAAAGACGGCAACATCATCGTTGCCGATTACGGCAATCACCGCATCCGTATGATTTCGACAACTGGGTTGGTAACAACCGTTGCCGGCAGCGGCCAATACGGTTCACAAAATGGCGTCGGCGTAAATGCGCGGTTTGCCAACCCAACTAGTGTTTCGGTCGACGACACAGGCAACATTTACGTGCTGGATTCGGGCACGAACCTCGTGCGGAAAATTGATCAGACACGATATGTTTCGACAGTCGCTGGCTACGTAAATGGCTACGCCGATGGCCAAGGCTCTGCCGCTGCATTCAGCTTTTCCGGCGCAGCTCCGCAAGCGACCTTCGATACCCAGGGCAATTTGATGATTGCGGACTTTTTCAACAGTCGCATTCGCCGCATGACACCTGACGGCGTGGTAACAACCGTTGCAGGCGGCGGCGCTGAAAAAGACGGCCCGGCGTTGCAAGCGTCCTTCTTTTTCGCCACGGGCATTGCGCGCGACCGAGACGGCAATTTCATCATTGCCGACTGGCACAACGCTCAGGTTCGCAAATTCAATGTGGCGACCAACACCGTAACCACCATCGCGGGCAGCGGCATCGAAGACAACATTGACGGTCCTTCCCAACAAGCAGCGTTCGTTCGACCGGGAGCCGCAGCGGTTGATTCCAAAGGCAATATTTACGTCAGCGACTACTTCACGCACACGATTCGGTTGTTAGGCCCGCGCATTCCGCGCCCAAGCCCAACACCGACGGCAACTCCAACAGCAACGCCGACGCCTAGTCCGTCGCCGACTCCAACACCGACTCCAACGCCGTCGCCAACACCAACTCCGAGTCCGACGCCGACTCCCTCACCAACTCCGACGCCCACGCCAACTCCAACGCCAACTCCTGGCGGAGGAACGCCATTGAACGTGATCGTTAACCCGAGCTTCGAGACCGGCGACACCAGCGGCTGGCGCATTTTCACTTACTACTTTGAAGGCGGCGGAGCTTCGATGGTGACGGATTCGACGTTGGTCACAGACGGCCAATATGCGTTGAAGTTCCAGGCCAATGGTCGCCGTTTGGTCGATTATTGCGCGCAGGACATCTCGCTGCCTCCGGGCTTGTACACCTTGAGCGCAGACGTCGTTCCCAGCATTGGAACAGTTGCTACGCTTGGCGTGAATTTCAACAACGGCGCTCCCGGAGCAACAGCAGCGTCTCCATCCGGACAGAAAGCACACTTGAGTGTGAGCTTCACCGTTTCAGACGGCAGCATTCCCATCACGATTTACGCGGTCGGCAATCAGAGCCGTTACATCCGCAGCAATTTTGTGGTGGATAACTTTACGCTGATCAAACGATAACTCGCCGACCATCAGCGTAAAACGAATAGACAGGATTGACAGGATTTCGCAGGATTGGCATAGAGAAGCATGTGTTGGGCTTCTTTGCCCTGTGAAACCCTGAAGATCCTGTCTAAATTTTTATGAGCACATCACGAATCATCAAAGCGCCAATAGGAAACCAGATCAGTTGCAAAGGCTGGACACAGGAAGCCGCGCTGCGAATGTTGATGAACAACCTTAATCCGGAAGTTGCCGAACGGCCTGACGATTTGGTCGTGTACGGCGGAACCGGCAAAGCTGCTCGCAACTGGCCAGCCTTCGATGCCATCGTCCGCAGCCTGCAATCTCTGGAAAATGACGAAACCTTGTTGGTGCAATCGGGCAAACCGGTGGGCATCTTTCGTACTCACGAAGATGCGCCGCGCGTGTTAATCGCCAATTCCAACCTGGTCGGTCGTTGGTCGAACTGGGACGACTTTCATCAACTCGAAAAACTCGGCTTGACGATGTATGGCCAAATGACTGCCGGTTCTTGGATTTACATCGGCAGTCAGGGGATTATTCAAGGCACATTCGAAACCTTCGCCGCTGTCGCCGAAAAACACTTCAATGGTTCGCTGGCCAACAAGCTGGTGGTTTCAGGCGGAATGGGCGGAATGGGCGGAGCTCAGCCGTTGGCCGCGACAATGAACGGCGCGAACTTTCTGGGCATCGATGTTGACCCTGACAGAATCCGTAAGCGCATTGCCACAGGGTATTGTGACGACATTTGCTTCGATCTGGACACGGCGCTCGACTTGATCGCTGCCGCTCGCAGAAGCGGACACGTTGTCTCAGTCGGATTGGTTGGCAATTGCGCGGACGTGCTGCCCGATATGGCCAAACGAGGAATCATTCCCGACGTGCTGACCGATCAAACTAGTGCGCATGATGCGCTGAACGGATATGTTCCCAACGGAATGACACTTGATGAAGCGTTGCAGCTTCGCCGCGATAAGCCCGAAAAGTATGTCGAGTATTCGATGAAAGCTATGGCCGAACACGTTGAAGCCATGCTGAAACTGAAGCGGTTGGGCGCGGTGACCTTCGATTACGGTAACAACATTCGCACGCAAGCCAAACAAGCCGGCATCGAAGACGCGTTTGAAATTCCAGGCTTTGTGCCGGAATACATTCGCCCACTGTTTTGCGAAGGCCGAGGGCCGTTCCGCTGGGTGGCGCTGTCAGGAAATCCCGACGACATTCGCAAAACCGATGATCTGGCGCAGGAACTTTTCCCCGATGATCCCGTGCTGGAGCGCTGGCTGAAGCTGGCGCGCGACAAAGTGCAATTTCAAGGGTTGCCCGCGCGCGTTTGCTGGCTGGGTTACGGCGCACGCGCCGAATTCGGCTTGGCCATCAACGAAATGGTCAAACAAGGCAAACTCGACGCGCCAATCGTCATTGGCCGAGATCATTTGGACAGCGGTTCGGTCGCTTCGCCATATCGCGAAACCGAAGCGATGCTGGACGGTTCCGATGCCATTGCCGATTGGCCTTTGCTGAACGCGCTGGTCAACACTGCTGCCGGAGCTTCGTGGGTTTCAATTCATAATGGCGGCGGAGTCGGCATCGGCTATTCGCTGCACGCCGGAATGGTTGTCGTCGCTGATGGAACCGAAGCGGCTTCGCGGCGCTTGCAACGAGTGCTGACAACCGATCCAGGCCTGGGCATCATTCGCCACGTGGATGCCGGTTACGACAAGGCCATCGAAGAAGCGCAGGAACACAGCGTCAAAATTCCGATGCTGAATCCGAGTTAGCCGTTAGGAGAAACCACTGATGAACACCGATAACGCAGATAAACACAGATGAGCGAGAAAAAGCATAAATCTGTGTGTATCTGAGTTGCTCCGTGTTCAACGGTGACTCTTTTGAAGCCAGGAGAAAACATGAACACAGACACAGGGCCATTATTCAACGATCCGAACTGGCGGCGAGCCAGCGTTTGGCTAGCAGGAGAGCACTACGCGCAGACATTGGGCACGTTGGCGATTCTAGGCGCTCCAGTGCGGCTGGGATCAATCACGCCCGGGCGATGCGATCTGGCGCCGGATGCGATTCGCCTGATCCTGAAAAAGTTCAGCTGCTTCGACCTAGAAAGCGCCGCCGATTTGCGATGGTTGAAAGCACGCGATACGGGAAACATGGATTTTTCCTACGCCACACTAGGCGAAGTTTTCGAACCTCTCAGCAAAGCCCTCATAAGTTGCTTGGCTGATGCGGATGCGGCGGTAATGCTTGGCGGCGACAACGGCATCACCCGAGCCGGAGTTCACGGGTTGGGATTGCCGCTGGAAGATTGCGGTTTGCTGACCTTCGACGCACATTTCGACCTGCGCGATTTGGATCAAGGCTTGACCAATGGCAATCCGGTTCGCGCACTCCTGAATGACGGGTTACCCGGAGACAACATCGTTCAAATCGGCATTCAAGGCTTCGCCAATTCCGGTGCGTATGCCGAGTTCGCGCACGACGTAGGCATTTCAATTGTCACAATGGGACAGATTCGCAGCCGCGATTTTGAAACGCTGGTCGCGGGCGCGCTGGCTCACCTGTCCGAACGAGTCAAAGCCATTTTCGTTGACTTCGACATTGACGTGCTGGACCGGATTTATGCTCCGGCTTGTCCGGGTTCGCGTCCAGGCGGATTAACGCCCTGGGAGCTGAAACGCGCGGCATTTTTGTGTGGTCAGCATCCCAAAGTCCGCGCGATTGATCTGGTGGAAATTGATCCCGAAAACGACATCGCCGATGTGACTGTAATGTCTGCGGCTTCGGTTCTGCTGTCATTTGCAGCTGGAATCGTCACGCGTTTAAGGAAAATATCTTGAGCCGTTCGCTTGCTGTTATCAATTGCTCCCAACTAATTACGCTGGCCGGGCCGCCACGTCCGCGCACAGGAGCTGATCTGCGTGAGCTTGCGATTATAGAAAATGGCGCAATGATCTTCAGCAGTAACCAGCGCGAAGGGCGAATTGAGCAAATCGGTAAGCGTGAAGTAATCGAACCGCTTATTGCAGCCGATTGCGAAATCATTGACGCTGGCAACCGAATTGTCATGCCGGGCTTCGTCGATGCCCACACGCATCCGGTCTTTGCCGGAAACCGCGCCGATGAATTCGAGTTGCGAGCTGGCGGCGCAACTTATGAACAGATCGCGCTGGCAGGCGGAGGCATTCGTTCGACAGTTCGAAAAACTCGTCAGGCAAGCGAAGACGAATTGGTTGCCACTGGAAAACGATATGCCGAATGGTTTTTGCGCTGCGGCACGACAACGGTTGAAGCCAAGTCCGGGTACGGCCTGACGGTCGAGGACGAATTGAAAATGCTTCACGCGATTCGACGCTTGAATGAAGAGACTTCACTAAGTTACGTGCCGACATTTCTTGGCGCTCATGTCGTTCCGGACGAATTCAAAGACAGCCGTTCGGCGTACATTGATTTGATCGTCGAAGAAATGCTGCCACGCATCGTCAAAGAAAAACTGGCTGAATTTTGCGATGTGTTTTGCGAAGCCGGGGCGTTCAGCATTGAAGAATCTCGGAGGATTTTGACGACGGCCAAACAGCTTGGCTTGAAACTCCGCGTTCACGCCGATCAGTTGTCGCTCAGCGGCGGTTCAGCACTGGCGGCGGAACTCGGCGCAATCACGGCGGATCATCTGGAATATGCCGATCAATCTGCAATCCGCACTCTGCAATCAGCATTGGTACAGCCTGTCTTACTTCCCTGCTCAGTTTTGATGATTGGCTCACAGCGTTACGCCAACGCGCGAGCGATGATCGAAGCGGGGCTGGCCATCGTCGTCGCAACAGATTTCAATCCCGGTTCATCGCCAGTCACTTCGATGTTGTTGGCACTGACACTGGCTTCGACGCAAATGAAGATGACCCCTGCCGAAGCGATCTCTGCGGCGACAATCAATGCGGCTTATAGTCTAGGAAGGGGAAATGAAATCGGCTCGCTGGAACCGGGCAAGCGAGCCGATTTTGTGATTCACGATTGCGGCGATTACCGAGAGCTGGCGTACTTTGCCGGGCTGGAACATCCAACCGCTGTGTTTGTAAACGGTGAAAACGTCTTGAGTCGTTAACTCTATCCTTCCAGCATTTTCCCATCCAGCATCTCGATTTTTCGATCTGCCAAATGAATAAATCTGGAATCGTGAGTCACTAAACAAACCGTTGTGCCTGTTGCGTGAAGCTGCTTCAACAGATTCATAACGATTTCTCCGCTGGCAGAATCCAGATTGCCAGTTGGCTCATCTGCCAGCAAAATTGTCGGGTTGCCAACAATGGCACGAGCGATGGAAACCAGTTGCTGATGACCGCCGGAGAGTGCGCTTGGCCGCTGACGCGCACGGTCAGTCAGCCCAACTTTATCAAGCACCGCCATCACTCGATCTTTTCGTTCGGCTGAACTGATCTTTCCATAACTCAGAGGCTGTTCGACATTTTCATAAACCGACATGTCGCCGATTAAGTTGAAATTCTGAAAAACAAAGCCGATGTCCTGATTGCGAATACGCGCGCGATCTGCCAGTTTCAATCCTTGCACCGATTGGCCATTGAAGCTGTACACGCCTTCGGTCGGCGAATCCAGCAACCCCATAATCGCCAGCAGCGTGGATTTTCCGCAACCTGAGGGACCGAAAATCACCACGAATTCCCCACGGTTAATGATCAGGTCAATCCCGTTCAACACAGGAGTTTCGACTTTACCGTTGCGAAAAACTTTGGTCAGGTCTTCCATCAGCACCAGCGGAAGATCGTAATTCATTCTTTATTCCTCGATGATTCAATACTGCCTGGATTGTTTTGAGAGAGTTCGGTGAGCCATACGTCTTAAATGGGTGGCGGGTTCACGGCATTTGAATTCGTCCAATGAGCTTCAAATTTATTGCGCCAGATTTTCAGTCTGAGTAAGCTGCGAAAACTATGACAAACGAAGAAAAACGCCTGGAAGAAGCACGGCTACGCACCAAGCATTGGAAACGTTGGGGGCCTTATTTGAGCGAACGCGCCTGGGGAACCGTGCGCGAAGATTATTCGCCGAACGGAACCGCCTGGGACTACTTCCCTCACGACCATGCCCGATCAAAAGCGTATCGATGGGGCGAAGACGGCATTGCCGGCATCAGCGACCGTCACCAACTGATCTGCTTTTCGCTGGCGATGTGGAATGGCAGCGATCCGCTTTTGAAAGAGCGGCTATTCGGATTGACTGGCCCGCAAGGCAATCACGGCGAAGACGTGAAGGAGTGTTACTTCTATCTGGATTCGACTCCCACGCATTCGTACATGAAGTTTTTGTACAAATATCCTCAAGCCCGCTTCCCTTATGAGCAATTGGTTGACGAATCGAAAAGACGTGGACGGCAGGCGCCGGAATATGAGCTGCTCGACACAGGCGTGTTTAACGATAACCGTTACTTCGATGTGTTTGTCGAATATGCCAAAGCCGACGTTGAAGACATATTGGTTCGCATCACAGCTGTAAATCGCGGCCCAGAACTCGCAAAGCTGGATTTGTTGCCGACCATTTGGTTTCGCAACACCTGGATTTGGGGCGACGATGTTCGCAAACCCAGATTACGGCGGGACGAACATTCTGATGTCTTCGCTCCGCAAGCTTCGGTGATTCGGCTGCGCCATTTCGATTTGCCGGTACGCTGGCTGATTTGCGCTCATTCGCAGGGAAGCTCGCCGGAACTGCTCTTTACCGAAAATGAAACCAACTTCCGGCGACTATATGGCGGTGATAACGAAGCTGGTAATGGAACGCCTTACGCCAAAGACGGCATCAACGATTACGTCGTTAAAGGAATCCGCGAAGCGGTGAATCCGGAAATGCTCGGAACAAAAGCAGCCGCTCGTTATCAGTTCAACCTGCAATCCGGAGAATCTGTAACCATTAAACTCCGTCTGACAATGGACGAGCCGAAACTGGAAATGATTGGAGAACAATTCGATGAAATCTTCGCGGCTCGAAAGAGTGAGGCTGACGAATTTTACGGCCAGCTACAGCCAGTCGGCTTGACCGAAGATTTACGAAACATACAACGCCAGGCTTTTGCGGGAATGCTGTGGAGCAAGCAGTATTATTTTTATGACGTGCGCCGCTGGTTGCGTGGCGATCCGGCTCAGCCTGAACCACCCCGCGAGCGACTCGACGGACGCAACAGCAACTGGGAACACCTGTACAACGAAGACATCATTTCCATGCCGGACAAGTGGGAATATCCGTGGTACGCCGCCTGGGATCTGGCATTTCATTGCATTCCGCTGGCGTTGGTGGACCCAGACTTCGCCAAAGATCAACTGCTGTTGATGCTGCGCGAATGGTATATGCATCCGAATGGACAGATTCCGGCTTACGAATGGGCGTTCGGTGATGTGAATCCGCCAGTGCATGCCTGGGCCGCCTGGCGAGTCTACAAGATGGAGCAACGGCATCACGGACGCACTGACCGCGCATTTTTGGAGCGTGTCTTTCACAAATTGCTGCTCAACTTCACCTGGTGGGTTAATCGCAAAGACACCGAAGGCAACAACATCTTCGAAGGCGGTTTTCTGGGGCTGGACAACATCGGAGTCTTTGATCGCAGCGCCAAATTGCCCACCGGCGGCAGCATTGAACAATCCGACGCAACCAGTTGGATGGGAATGTATTGTCTGAATTTGATGGTGATTGCTCTGGAACTGGCCAAGGAAAATCCGGCCTATGAAGATGTCGCCTCCAAGTTTCTCGAACATTTCGTTTACATTTCACGGGCGATGAACGACATCGCTGGCAAAGGAATTGAGCTCTGGGACCGGCAAGACGGATTCTATTACGATGTGTTGAATCTGCCCAATGGTGAAAATCTGCGTATGCGCGTTCGTTCGATGGTAGGCTTGATTCCACTATTCGCCGTAGAAACATTGGATTCCGAAGTGATTGATCACTTGCCGGGTTTCAAACGGCGCTTGCAATGGTTCATTAGCAATTTGCCTGAATTTGGAGATCACATTGAAACGATGACGACTCCGAATGGAGTGCAGCGGATTTTATCGTTGGTCAATCGCAATCGGCTGAGAGCGATTTTAAAACTGATGCTGGATGAAAACGAATTTTTGTCGCCACACGGGATTCGTTCGTTGTCGCGATTTCATCGTGATAATCCCTATCGACTGCTCGATCATCGAGTGGATTACGAACCCGGCGAATCGCAAAGTGGCTTGTTCGGCGGCAACTCAAACTGGCGCGGGCCAATCTGGTTCCCGGTCAATTTTCTGATCATCGAATCGCTGCAACGCTTCCATCACTTTTTCACCAGCGATCTTGACCGCGACGACTATCTGGTCGAATGCCCTACTGGCTCAGGCCACAAAATGAATTTATGGGACGTTAGCCTGGAACTGTCCCGGCGATTGGTTTCAATCTTCCAACGCGACAGCAATGGGCAACGGCCAGTTTATGGTTCCTCACCCGTGTTTCAGCAGGACGAGCACTGGAAAAACTTGATCCTCTTTTACGAATACTTCCATGGCGACAACGGCTTTGGACTGGGCGCCAGTCATCAAACCGGCTGGACTGGCCTGGTTGCCAAGTTGATCCAGCAGGTTTATGTCGAACAACGCACACGCCCCACGGCGCTGCTTGATCCAAAGAAGTTGTTAGACTTGGGAATCGAAATTGACTGACGAATCGTCATCTTGCGATCTGCCAGCAATGTCTTAGCCAGAACTCTGGCTGACGGCCGTTTTCAGAAGTCCACTTTTCAACGCCAGATGGGAATCATGCCAAATGGCGCGCCTGCCCCTGACGAGAATGGCTTGCGGTGATTCGTGCTCGACGCCTAAAAGCTGAGCAAGTTCGTTGCTGGCGTCACGCGCTGCCTGAACAATAATCACGTAATTGTTCACTTTCGAGCTTTCCTCTGATTCCAGGTAACGCTCGAATTCAGCAAAAGCACGCTGGCTGATGCCACAGGAATTACTATGCTTGAAGAATAATACTGGTTGCTGTTCGCTCAACTTCATTGCCTCGGCCAAAGCCGCAGTTGAAGAAACTTGCTGAAAATTCGTCATTAAAGCGATTGCTCCATCTGATATTTGTTACGCCACGAGAAGTGAGGAATACCATTCCAAACTGCAATGGCGCAACTCTGCCCAAATGGCTTTAACGTAGAAAAAAGGCTGCCAATCCGAAGACCGACAGCCTTAAGTGCAGCGATTTTTCTGTTAAAATGCGCGCCTTTTCATCTGATTCATCAGCGCGCAAACTTGCTGCATCACGGGTCTGCGAAGGGGCAGATGATACCTCTGGTCGCCGTGATGTTGTTGAACAGCTCTAGATATACGGCTAGCTGATCCAACTCCATCTCAGTGCCTGAGGAAAAGATCATGCGAGCCTTGGCAGTCAGCTCAAGCAAACGCGGATCGCCCGGAATTCGCACAATCACGTTCGGGCCGTTATAGAAACAGGAGGCCCGGTTAAACACCGACTTCGGAAAACTCAGCGAATTGAGTTGTGCGGCGACAAATTGGGCATTCAGCCGATCTTTCGCCGTATCCATTCCCATCAGAGCTGTCATCACTTCATCATCGTTCGCTGCCGGACGATTGAGTGAAAGAATGAAGATCGCTCCAACTCCACCATTCGCATCGTAAACCGCTCTTCGCGCTCCATCGAACAACAGCCACATATCTACGCTGTTAAAACAACCGGGCACGCATTCATCAGGCGGCGGCAGGGCATCCAGAAAATTGTTATCGGTGCTGTCCTCACTGGCTTCGAGCACAGCATCGATGTTATTCAAATCAATCGCCGTGTTTCCAGGTCCGGGCAAAATTCCGGTGTCCAAGTAACCAGGCAGATTAACCTCAGTGATTCGATAAATTCCCGGCTCCAATCTGTCGAACTTATAGTCGCCGCTGCTGCTGGTTGTTGTTGTCAGCTCAACCCCATTGCGACTGGCTTTGATCGTAACTCCAGGGATGGGTTGCTCGCCTGGATCAATCTTGCCGTTGGCATTCGCGTCATTGATGACACGTCCTGCCACAGAAGCAAAAGGCTGAATCATCACTTCCTTGAAACCGACAGCGTCAATTTCCGCTTCATTGCTCTGAGCAATATTCCCTGGAACCTTGCCTGTTGAATCAGCACGATAAAACTTTTCATCGCGCGTGCGATTCGCATAAACCGCCACGTATTTCACGGCAACGGAATTGCCGTTGCCATCGCGGAACTGCCATTGCGAGGCAAAGTCTTCACCTTCCTGTGGAGAAGGATCGGAACCAGCCGGACGGTTCGTGAACGGGCTGGTGCCGTTGTAATCCTTGAAGCCTTCGGCGAAAACTTTGGTCAAACTGGCGCGAAACCATTTGTTATTCGGAGCCGTGCCAGTGCCACCACGTCCGAAATACCCTTGGGTCTGAGCTGCGACAAGCGCTTCATCACGATCATTGGTTCCCCAAACCGTGAACTCGGTCGCTTCAAGCAGCACATTGCCCAACCCACCGGCTGGCGGGTTTGCTGCTTTCGGGCCGTAGCCAGGAATTTCCGGATCGAATAGATGGTCAATTGATGGAAAGACCGTCACTTCGCGCGTCGCAATCAGATCATTTTGTTCACCGACCTGCCAGATAAAAGGCAATAACCCAATGTGGACAAAACGGAAACCCGGATTGATCTTGCGACCGCCAACGATGACTTCATTGCGCGGATCAAGACTGTCCAAATCGCCAACATTGTTTGCTGCCTGACCGATGCTGAAAACATTCAAGTTTTCGAAATCGTAGCGATCGTTAAACCCGTTGCCCGTGTCGCCAGCCAAATCGCCGACTTGTGGCACATTTGAAGCGAAACCGAAGGCCAGGCGAGCCAATTTATAATCAGTACCTAAATTTCCCGCCGTCCCCTCGGAAGTCGGCAGAGTGACTTGTCCAGCCGGACTGTCAAACGTGCGATTGGGCGCATCCTGACCAAAAGTCAGGAAGTTCGCACGCCAAGCGATAGCCGTCAGTCCAACAGCTATTAACGCCATAATGATTAAAGCTCTTGATTTCAATGTTTCCTCCTAATGGCAAAGCTCTTCGAAGATGTGAGGCCAAAGAGCCATAGTGCCCTTTCGCGCCAATCTGACGCCGTACCTTAAGCCAGAAGCGGCTACACCCAGCCATACAAAATTTGACTTTCAAAATTTGAGGTAAAGGTGATTCACCTAAGGTGTAAATATTAACTGCCACATTGCAGCGGGGCCTGCAGGAGGGTCAGATATTGTGGCAGTAGTTCCGAAACTATCGGGGCCGTTGTCGCAAAATAAACTCGGGGTAAAGGCGACAAAAACAGTTTCGAATTCGGTAACGATGATGCGTACTCAAGTAATGAGCAGAGTCATCACAACAGCATCACACAGCATTTATACTGAACGGGCGAATCGTTACGTTTTCATAAAACTCAATAACGACTCTTCTATTTTTCGGCAACGAGAATGATCGAATGCTTGCGGCCACATGAAACGGAAAAACGTGTGAGAATTTCATGTGACTCTTGTCTCGATCCAGTGAATATCAATTTGATCTTTGCAGAATGCTTAAGCGAGGTATCCATTGTGAAAATGGTGAGGCATAACCTCGCTTTAGAATTTTTCAAGCGAGCGGATTATACACACCGACTTATGGCTGTTCAACCGATTTATCTTTGATTCTGCCCTTCTTAAATTAAATTTCCACTTTGCTTTACTGTTATTCCCTGTTTATAGATCACATTCGGCATCGTTTTAACAATTGTGCTCCTGATGACGGTTATACATCAAATTTGTTGATGCATACGCTTGTCTGAAAAGCCGTAAGGTCTTTACAATGCAATTTAACAATTTGTCACTCTCTTGAAACACAGATCAATAGTCCTTCGTACTTGTTGACTGTCGAAGGATTTACACAAAACAAAAATTTAACGGCAAAACGTTTATCACCCAAGATCACATACGAATCATCACCTTTGGAGGGGTCTAGGCTCATGGCAGTCTCTAGAAACAAAAAAATCCTGATTGGAGTAGGAGTCCTTTTAATTATCGCGATAATCATCGCAGCTACGCTTTATGGCAGGCGCGGAGATGCGCCCGAAGTTCAGGTTGCAAAAGTCGAGAAACGAGCGGTTCTTGAATCCAAAGTCACGGCGAACGGCGAGGTTCGCCCGATTCAATTTATCAATCTCACAGCCGAAGTTGCTGGCCGTGTCACTGACGTCTTCGTTAAAGAAGGCGATTTGGTCAAAAAAGGTCAACCGTTGCTGCGCGTTGATCCCACTCAATTAGCCAACTCGACCTCAGTTCAGGAAGCAGCGTTACGTGCCGTGCAAGCTGATGTCCAAAATCAAAGCGCTGCAATTAACGTATCAGAAAATGCAATCAACACCGCCCGCGCAGCGCTCGTTACGGCTCAGGCGGATTTGGAACGCGCTCAGGTCGAAAAAACCAACGCTCAAATTGAACTGAAACGCCAAACAGATTTGCTGGAATCTGGTATTGCTTCCCGCTCAAATTACGACACCGCCAAGATGCGCTTTGATTCCGCGACCGCATCCGTGAATGCGGCCAAAGCCCGCGCTGACCAGGCACAGGTCCAAATCACCGACGCCGAAATTCGTGTACGACAAAGCAAAGCCTCGCTGGATGCCGCCAATGCTCGTGTGGCGCAGCAAAAAGCGAGCTTGGCGCAATCATCCGATCAGTTGAGCAAAACCACTCAATACGCCACGATCGAAGGCGTGGTGGGTGGCCCGATCATTCAGGTTGGCACGTTTGCAGTATCGAGCTTTTCTTCAACAGGCTTGATGGTGATCGCTGATATGTCCGTCATCAACGTTGAAGTCAAAGTCGACGAAACCGACATTACCAACGTGAAGAAAGGTCAGAAGGCGAAGATCAAAGTGGACGCGTTGGGTGAACGGGAAATCGAAGGCGAAGTGGTAGAGATCGCTCAAACAGCACTGACTCGCAGTGGACAAAACATTGCTCAAACAGCAACGACTGGTTCCCAGGAAGCCAAAGACTTCAAAGTTGTCATTCGACTGGTAAACATGAGCCAGGACGTTCGTGAGCGATTGCGTCCGGGCATGTCCGCGACATCCGTCATCACGACAGACCGTCGTGAAAACATTGTCGCAGTCCCGTTGCAAGCCTTGGTTGAACGCGATGCTGACCAGGTGAAATCTGGTGGCGCTCCTGCCCCAAGCCCAAGTCAGAATCCTAAAGACAAGAAACCCGTCAAAGGGATCTTCGCGGTCGAAAATAATAAGACGGTCTTCAAACCTGTTGAAACCGGAATTACTGGCGAAAACGACATTGAGATCACAAGCGGCCTGAATGCAGGTCAAGAAATCGTGATTGGCCCGTACCGCCAGCTTCGCACTCTTAAACCCGATCAGGCGATCAAACGCGAAGACAAGAACAAGAAACCTAGTGGTGATAATAAAGATACGACAAAGTAGTTAATGCCTCAGAGTCGGTAGAAAATGCCTTCGTTGTATTCTCTACCGACTTTCGACTTTCAAGGAGAAAAGAGAGGAGAGTTTATGCCCATGGTAGCAACTATGATTCAACCTGAGGTGAAGCCCGAAATTCAGACGCAAGCTCCTAACTCCCAGACGCGTGACGTAATGATTCGTACTAGCGACCTGTGGAAAACTTACGTCATGGGAGATGAAGAGATTCATGCTTTGCGCGGTGTTTCGTTTGAAATTCGCCGTGGAGAGTATGTCGCGATCATTGGGCCATCGGGCTCTGGCAAATCCACCCTGATGAATATGATCGGCTGCTTGGACACACCGACCAAAGGTGAATATTGGCTGAATGGCAAGCTGGTCTCGCAAATGGACGACGACGAACTCGCTTACATCCGAAACAAAGAAATCGGGTTCGTTTTCCAGACTTTTAACCTGCTTCCGCGTGCGTCCGCGCTGCATAACGTCGAGTTGCCGTTGATTTACAATGGGACGGCATCCGGTAAACGAATCGAAATGGCCAAGAAAGCACTGGAATCTGTTGAGCTTGGTCATCGAATGAGCCACAAGCCCAATGAGCTTTCCGGCGGTCAGCGTCAACGCGTAGCCATTGCTCGTGCGCTGGTCAACAATCCTTCGATCATTCTGGCTGACGAACCTACTGGAAACCTGGACTCGAAAACGTCCGAGGAAATCATGCTCGTGCTTGAAAGATTGCACCAACAAGGTAATACGATCATTTTGGTCACGCACGAACCGGATGTCGCTGCCCATGCACACCGCGTGCTGACAATTCTGGACGGCCAGATTTACAAGGATGAGCGTCGAAAATAATCCGGCCTATCCCAAAATCCCAAAAAGCCGCAGACAATGCTTTTATGCAAAATCTGCGGCTTTCTTTTTTGCCGCCAAGCTCATTCTTTGGCGGCGTTGGCTGATTTCTCGGTAATCCCATTAGCTGAGACGACGCAAATCAAAAACTTCCTATGGCTGCTCCACGCGGTCGAAATACCCGGCGCGATGACGCACCACAAGGTATTTCAACTCGCGAGGAGCATTTGGGGGGAGTTTGAGTTCAATTTTTAGCGGATGCCATTTGCCTGCGGCTGAACCTACAACCTTGATTCCTACAACGTATTGAGCTCGCAAATATCTGCCAATCAATTCAAATGAAGCATCAAGATCAGGCTGCGATGCGAGGGGAAACAATGCCAAACCACCGGTCGGTGAGACGAGTTCTTCCAATATTCCCTCCCCTTGCTGATTAAGCTTGCCATCATTCAGGTAACCGATGGCGATACTGTATAAAATGATGTCACTGGCTCGGATCTGATCTCGAATCTTGCGATAATGCGCGTCCTTTGAAGAATCATCCTGTCCATCGCTCAATAAAATAATGACTCGTCGGCGGTTTTTGCTCCGACTCATCAAATCCAGCCCCATTTGGCAAGCGTCGTATAGCGCCGTGTAACCCTGGGCTGGTTGGCCTGCAATTCTATTTAATGCCTGCGTCGCGACGGTTTTGTCCTGGGTCCAATCCAGTGCCAAACGAGTTTCGTTGTTGAAGCTAACGATTCCATACTCATTGGCCTCATTGCCGTCATCTATGAACTTGGCAATGCTGCGCAGGAATAATCTAAGATCGTTTCCGTTTTTGTGACCGCCACTCATTGACCCGGAAACATCCATCAGGAACGCGATGCTGATGGGCTCATCGTTGTCACTAAACGAAGTAATGTCCTGATGCTTTTTGTCACTGTAAATCGTGAATTGGTCTGGCTTTAGCCCATTAATTGGAAAGCCGCCGTTTTCCGTCGTCACAGTCACCGTCATCAAAACTTCGCGCGGTTTCACAAGCGACGCGTCGGAATTTTGCCCAGCCGCCCCCTTCACCGATCCAACCAAAACGATTGAGGTGAACAGGCATCGTTTAAAAAGACTGCGGCGATTCAGCTTCATCACTGTTTTCCTCTGCGGTGTTTTTTTCAGATTTTTACCTTCCAACCATTAAAGCGAGAAAAATGTTGATTGGGTGTCATCTGCCGGCATTTTTTTTAAGACTTTTTCGCAGTCCTGAAAATCTTAGCCCGCGCTGCCTTAGAGCAGTGAAAAATACCGCTACATTAGAGCGTGGAAACGCGAGATGGCTTTCTCGGCGATTCAGATGAACATTCAGTAAACCGGCTTCACAGACCGTACCCAGACAGTTTCTTTGGGACAGAGTTCGCACTTCCCTGACGACGTTGAAATGACAATAAACGACCGGAGGTATCGTTATGGCGGCATCGGCCTATGACAGGATGGCTCATCTGTGGCGGCGCGCTGCGTTCGGCGCCCGCCCGGATGAAATCAATAACTATTTGAAACTCGGTTTCGAAGCAACAGTGGATCAACTAGTTAACTATGAAAACGTCACCGAATCACCGGACGTGCCCGCTCAGCCAACCACAACCGGAGGCGGATTCGACGTTCAGATTCTGGATGTAGACAACATCACCGCTTGGTGGTTGACCCGGATGATTTACACCAAACGTCCATTGCAACAACGAATGACCATTTTCTGGCACGACCATTTCGCGACTTCGATCAGCAAAGTCAACGTGCCCAATGGGATCAAATACCTCTACTGGCAAAACCTGATTTTCCAGCAATACGCCACAGGAGATTTTCGCGCGTTATGCAAAGCCATCAATCGCGATCCGGCAATGTTGTGGTGGTTGGACAATTATCTGAACATCAAAGGCAGCCCAAATGAAAATTACGCGCGCGAACTGATGGAAATTTTTATGCTTGGCCTGGACGCGTATTTCGCAGGCGGATATACCGAACCTGACGTACAGCAAGCTGCGCGCGCGTTCACCGGTTGGACAATTCGGCGTGGAGCGGATGTTCCAGTCGGCACAAACCCCAACGGCCCGCTGACTGATCCTGCGCAAGCTGTCATCATTCCTCCGAACGTCAACGACAATTCCGTTGCCACGCGCAATCACGATTACGGCGATAAAACCGTTTTCGGCGTGGTTCAGAATTTCAACGGCGATGACATCGTGGACTTGATCCTGAACAAAGAACCGCAACGCAGTTACGCTGCGCGAATGCTGGGCAAAAAACTCTTTGAGCATTTTGCTTACGAAAACCCTGAAGCTTCTGTCGTCGATCACATGACAGCAGTCGTGTTGCGTCACAATTTCAATCTCAAATTCGTGTTGCGCGACCTGTTCCTGAATACCAAGGAGTTTTATTCCGACAAAGCCATCCACGCTCTGGTCAAATGGCCCGTCCACTACGTCGTCAGTGGCATCAGATTGCTGCAAGCCACAGTTCTGACTCGCGGCTTGAATGGTGGCGGGCGCGTCCAAGCCCAACAAACCACACTGGACGCAATGGGGATGGCGCTGCTGAATCCGCCAGACGTTTTTGGCTGGCCGGGCAAAGAAGAATGGATTACGACGTCGCAACTGCTCGCGCGTGACAATTGGGCAAACGGCTTAGCCACAAATCGCAGCACGACCGCAGGCAATACTGGGATTCCAATTGACGCGGTGCTTTCCACCGGCGGACTTGGGGCTTCAGCCACGGCAGAACAAGTCGTCGATTACTTCACCCTGCTGCTGATCCAACGGCGACTATCCGCCAACGTTCGGCAAGCTTTGGTGGATTACCTGAAAATGAATGACAACGGATCAATCGGCACCTTCACGCTGGATGCGGCGACCAAAGACAAGAAAATTCGCGGATTGATTCACCTGCTGCTGTCGCGGCCCGAATGTCAGAACTTCTAACTTGGTGGTTGGTGAGAGTTATTTGGTGGCCAACAGCCAACCGGCGACCACGGAGGCAAATATGTCGAATTCAACAAGAAGAGATTTCATCAAAACCGGCGCCGGAGCGATTGGCGCAGGGCTGGCGCTGCCAGTCATCAACCGGGAAGCCAAAGGTTCAACCATTGTCCAAATGCTGCGCGACGAATTGGCTGCTGATGGCAGAATCCTGGTTATAGTCGAATTGGCTGGCGGCAACGACCCGCTGAACACCATCGTGCCGCTGCAACAGTACGACACCTACGCCAGCTTCCGCAGCCGCATCGCCATTGCCAAAGACCAAGTGCTGCCGCTTTTCGGCACGACAACGATGGGTTTGTCGCCGAACTTGAGTGCAATCAAACCGCTGGCTGACGCTGGCAAAATGGCAGTCATTCAAATGTGCCATTACCCGAACCCGAATTTGTCGCACGACGGTTCGCGAACGATTTACCGTCAAGGTGATGCCTCTGGCAGCGTCGCCAACGGCGGAACCGGCTGGATCGGACGACATTCGGTTTTGTTCGGCAATAAAACCAATTCGCTGGACACCGTAGGCATTGGCGGAGTGAATTCGACGCTGTACGCGCCAGGCGCGAAAATCTCCGGCATCCTGAACGACGCCCAGGGCAATGCATCCGGCTATCTGTTCCGCACTGATGACCGATACTCAGGCGACCGAAACAACCAGTTGACCGCAGCCCGCGTCAACGACGACACAGCAAGCATCAAACCATATACGGACTTATGCGAAGCCACACAGATTGATGCACTAAACAGCGCCGATCTGGTAGCGCAAGCCACCGCCGCTTACCAAAGCACAGTCACCTATCCGACAAACAGCGGTTTCGCCAACGGATTGAAGTTGATCGCCAAGCTGGCAGCTTCTACCTCTCCTCTGCTGGGCACGCGAGTTTTTTACATTACGCTTGGCGGTTTCGACACTCACGCTGACCAAATCAACGATCAGCCGACGTTGCATAGAGCGTTGGCCGAAGGGTTGAAAGCCTTTTACGACGATCTGGCCGCGCACAATCTGGCGGACAAAGCTCTGATCATGATTTGGTCGGAATTTGGCCGCCGAGTGGCCGACAATGCCAGCAGCGGAACCGATCACGGTCAGGCCAACAACATTTATTGCATTGGTAATCGGGTCATCGGTGGCGTTTACGGAGCTGACCCGAAATTGAATGATCTGCAAAACGGAAACCTGAAAAACAATTTTGACTTCCGCAATGTGTACTCAACCATCATTCAGAACTGGTTTGGTAATTCCGCCAACGATGCCCAGCAGATTCTGAATGGTTCGTTCACCAATCTCGGATTCTTGATGTAAGCGCGTTTGTGTTCGACTGTCTCCAAGGAGTTTCGCGATGAGATTTCATACAAATAATCCCTTAATGATTCGGAAAAGTTGGCGAAATGGGTTATTCCTCGCTATGATCAGCTTCGTTGTAGCCTTCGTGGCTGCACAGCCAGCGCAACCGGCGCAAGCTAGTCCCACAACAGCGGCTCCGATTGCGCTGGTCAATGCCGCCAGTTACGAAGCCTCTGTCGCCCCCGGCTCCATCGCCGCACTTTTCGGAGCTGGACTTTCTACCCAAACCCTCAGCGCGACGTCAGTTCCCTTGCCCAAAACGCTTGGCGGAGTCACCGTTAAAATTGGCGGCATTGACGCGCCGTTGTTTTTCGTTTCGCCCAACCAAATCAATCTGCAAGTTCCCGGTGGAGTCGCTGCCGGAACCGCAATCGTTCAAGTATTCAATTCCGGCATCGCCGCTGCGGTTGGAGACGGCACCGTCGCCGTGGCCGACGCCTCCCCCGGTATCTTCACGCTGGATTTGTCCGGCAAGAACCAGGCGATTGCGCAGAACTCTGACTTGTCGCGTAACGCCGATTTCGACAAAGTCCCCGGAGCGCGTCCCGAAGCCAGCGGCAATGTCGTAGTCCTTTACGCCACTGGCATCGGCAACACGAACCCATTGGTCGCCGACGGCCAAGCCGCTCCCGGTGGCCCGCTTGCTCAAGCCACATCCGCAACCACCGTCACCATCGGCGGAACTCCCGCCGAAGTTCAGTTCAGCGGACTGACTCCAGGCTTCGTCGGCCTGTGGCAAATCAACGTCGTTTTGCCCGCCAACCTGCCGACGAATCTGGCAACGCCAATGACTGTTTCGCTGAAAGGCAAACAAAGCCTGGTCACAACGCTGGCCATCGTCAACAAAAACGAATTCGGCACCATCAGCGGAACGGTTCTGAACGCCGCAACCGGCGCAGCATTGGCGAATTCCAGCATCACGCTGCAACCGACTGGCAGCGGCCAAACTCGAACGACAACAACTGACGCCGCTGGCAAATTCGGCCTCTACATCATCAATCCCGGCAACTACAATTTGTCTGTCGCAGCCAGCGGATTCATTACCATCACGCAAAGCTCCACCGTCACAGGTGGCCAATCGCAAACCGCCAACTTCGCGTTGACGGCTCCGCTGGCCGCAGGCCAATACCGAATCATTGTCACCTGGGCGAATGCCCTCGACCTGGACGCGCACATGACAGGCCCAGCTTCCGGCAACTCGCGCTTTCACGTTTGGTGGCTGGAACCGACGGACTTGCTGACGCCTGTGACCACAATGCTGGACGTAGACGGCGCAAGCCCCGGCCCCGAAACCATCACCTTCACGCCCGCAACGAACGCGACGTATCGTTTCTCGGTTCACAACTACACCAACCGAGACTCAAACGGCAGCAACGGCATCGCGCAATCCGGGATTGTGGTCAGG
Organism: Blastocatellia bacterium; assembly: GCA_035429885.1. Classification (GTDB taxonomy): domain Bacteria; phylum Acidobacteriota; class Blastocatellia; order RBC074; family RBC074; genus RBC074. The sequence goes on along the minus strand of DAOMFR010000017.1, from coordinate 107 downwards.
GTTTACAGCGGCAATCAATTGGCTCGAACAATCACCGCTCCCACAGGTGGAGGAACATTGTGGAAGGTCTTTGAATTCACCGGCGGGCAACTGACCGTCGTCAATGC
>DAOMFR010000016.1:58217-65774 GCA_035429885.1 Blastocatellia bacterium | reverse complement strand
GCAGCCGCAGCGGCTCCGGCGCGCGAACATTCCAGACTGATTTCGCCCAGATGCAATTCGTTCGAGGTGAAATAGGTGTACGGCGAATCGTGTTTGTAAAACCGCCCGACGCCTGGATCGCGGAATAGCACTGAGCCACATCCGTAAGGTTGCAAGCCGTGTTTGTGCGGATCAACGACTACGCTGTCGGATTCGGCGATGGCTTTGAACGCGGCGTTGGCTTCAGCGCCAAGCAGGTCAACATCAGCCAGCAGTTTGAAAAATCCGCCGTAAGCTCCGTCCACGTGAATGCGGAAATCGAATTCGCTGCGGAGCTTGACCGCTTCATCAATCGGGTCAACCGCGCCCAACGCTGTCGTTCCCGAAGTCATCACCACGGTTCCGACTTCGCCGGTTTTCAGTTTGGCGCGCAGATCGTCCAAATCCATTCGCCCGCGACTATCCACGGCAATTTCTATCGTTCGCGCACCTATGACTTCGCACATGCGGCTGTGCGTGTAATGGGCTTCGGCGGAAAAGGCTATGGCTTTTGTTGGGTGCAGCGAACGCGCCACCCACAGAGCTTCCAGGTTGGCGACGGTTCCGCTGGAAGTCAGATGGCCGAGATGGTTTTCATAACCGAACATTCGCGCCATTTCGGCGACGACTTCGATTTCCATCTTTGCCGTAGCCGGGCCACCGTCCAGCGCGTGGTTGTTCGGATTGATTTGCTGCGCGATGAAATACGCCATCGAAGCTATGACGTGCGGCGGCTTTAACATCTGCCCGGCGTAGCTGGGATGCCAGAACGGATAATTGTCGCCAAGCCTGTCAACCAGTTCGGCCAGCACTTCGCGCGCGCGGGCTTCGGACAGCTGCAAAGTTTCGTCAATTTCGTATTTGTGCCAGCGCGATTGCCACTCGGCCAGACGGTTTAGAGCCTCGGGCAGCAGGTTCAGGATTGAAGAAGCATTATTCGTCATTCGATTGTGAAGTTGGATTGGATTTGAAGCAGCGCCGAAAAAACCTGGCGTTCGACTTCGCGCGCTTCGATTTCAAAAGGAATTTGTTCGTAAGCAGCTTTGCGCGTCATCCCTTGGCGAAGGTTTTGCGCATACGCCGACAGATATCTGGCTCGGAAGTTCCATTTGCCGAATTCATGATACTGGCGGCTGTGAACAAGCTCGTGCGCAATCAACGCCAATCCGTCTAACGAATCAACTCGGTAATAACCCGGCGCTAAGTAAATTCGCCAGCCGTCGGTATATCCAATGGGGTCAGCGGCAGCCGTAATTGAAACGTAACGCGGAATGCCTTCAAAAATGCGAACCCGGCTCAGATCAAAGCCGGGGAAAAACGGTGCGAGCAATTGTTGAACTTCGAGCGGCAATGGCTCGCCTTGTCGCTTCATAAAACATCCGGTCGCTACCGCTCGCCGTCCTGTAACGATTGCATCGCTTTTCGCAGCATTTCGGCGAACAACTCAACCAGGGGTTGCGTCAACATTCGGAACGCGGCTTCAAACGCCTGGGCAAATCTGACTTGGGTGATGTCGTCGGACAGAATCACCAGCGGAGGCAACCCGGCGCGTTCCGTGTAAAAGCTGGCGGCCAGCATCGCCGTCGGTTCGTTCGCCGTCGGAAACGAATGCAAATCCAGCAAACGCAAATACACCACTGAAGCCTGTTCGACGGCGTGAAGCTCGCCAAAACTTTCCGTCGAAAACCAGTCGAACGCCATATCTAACATTTTGGGCAGCAGAACAGCAGGCGTCGGATCGTGCATCGCATTCAGCGGGCGCGGTTCGTTGGCTCGCAATTCGGCCTTCGCGCCGATCAAAGTTTCATGCAGTTCCATCAATCGTTTGGTGCTGAAACTACCTTCGGCTGCCCAAGAGGAAATTTTGCCCGCCGCAGCCAGCAAATTTTCGCGGTTCAGATCATGGCCGGCAGCGTGAAGCATGTGCTCAACCTGATAGTCGCGCAGCAATGCCGCCGATGCGCCAGTTTGTTTCCAGTGTTCCTGTTCCGTCGCCAACGTCGCAGCCCACGACGCAGACGATTTCAAATTGTCGTTGAAGATTGGTAATTCCATAAGCGGTTGTTTTACGAGTCAGCATCGTACAAGGCGGCCATCAATGCCGCAACGTCGCCAATTCCCTTGCCCAACTTTGCCGGAACCAATTCGCAAGCCGCGACGGCTTGCGGCAGAGCTTCTTCAGCCAGCGCACGCCGCGCAGGTTCCAGCACTCTGTCGCCCAAGACTACCGCAAGCGATCCCAAAACAATCATCTGCGGATTGAGCGTATCCACCAGCAAAGCCATTCCACGTCCCATCCACTTTCCAGCTTCAGCGGCAACAGCCAGAGCATCAGGGTCGTCAGCCAGCATCGCTTCAACGAGGTCGCGGATCGCAGTCGTCTGTGACCAGCGACGAGGAAACATCAATGCAGCCAATTCCACCAAACCTTGCCCAGACGCGAAGCCTTCCCACGAACCGGCTTTGCCAAACCCTACTGGCCCTTCCCAGGCCAATCGCAAATGGCCAACTTCGCCTGCGGTATCGGTCGCTCCGTGCAAAACGTGTCCATTGATGATCAGCCCGGCTCCCAAGCCCGTGCCAAAGGTCAGAAAGATCAGGTGGCGAAGTCCGGCGCAACCTTTCCCGGCTCCGAAGTGAAACTCTGCCAGCGCACCGGCGTTGCCGTCATGCTCAATGAATACCGGCAAGCTGGGGAACGCGGTCTCAAGCGCGGCTTTCAAAGGAATTCCGTGCCAACCCGGCAGATGCGGCGGATCAATCAATATGCCTTCGGAAATTTTCAGCGGCCCGCCGATAGAAACACTGATGGATGCAATGTTGCGACCTTCTTCAGTGGCAGTGTCCAACATTGCCTTTGCGACGGCTACAATGCGCGGAAAGGTTTCGGCGAATGGGCGATGTGCTTCGGTCATCAACTCTTCGCGCCGCAAAATTTCGGCGGCACGCGTGCCTTCGACGATTGCAGTTTTAGTTCCGCCAATATCCAAGCCAAGAATTGTGGTGCTCTTTTCCTCCAAAGTTCGCCTCCTGGAACATTGCAGTTAATGATCTGGATCAAGTATGCTTCGTATGCCAAAGACTAAAGACAATATAATTTCACGGTTCAAGTAAACTCAAAATCAACACAGGCTGCCTCAATTAAGCCTCACGAATTTATCGTAAGGAGCAACACCATGAATGCTGCAGAAGTCATTCCCATGCCGAACAATGATCACCATCAATCCGCTGCCAGCCAAAATATCAGCCCGGCTGCTGTGCAGGAAGTAGCGGGCTCAGGCAACATTGAAAAGATTCGAGATATTTTGTTTGGCGCTCAATTACGTGAATACGAACGCCGCTTTACCCGATTGGAAGAACGTCTGGTCAAAGAAGCCGCTGACGCTCGGGAAGATGCGCGCCGACGCTTCGATTCGCTTGAAGCGTTCATCAAACAGGAAGTCAGCGCGCTGGGTGACCGTCTGAGATCGGAAAATCAGCAACGCACTCAGGCCACAGAAGATGTCACGCGGGAATTGCGCGACGCGTCGCGTTCGTTGATGAACAAGATCAACGCCATGGACGAACACAACACGCACGTTCAGCGAGAATTGCGCCAACAGATTTTGGATCAGGCCAAAAACCTGGCGGACGAAATCCACCTCAAACACGACGACCTGTCGGCGTCCTTGCAGCGCGAATCGCGCGAGTTGAGAAACGACAAAGCCGATCGCGCAGCATTGGCCAATCTGTTCACCGAACTGGCCTTGCGTCTGAACCACGATTTCAAACTTCCGGGCGAAGAGTAATTTTACGATTGCGGATATTGAAGTATCAGCAGCACGACTGTGGTGGAGCGATGAGCGCTCTTGCTAACGCGCGAGCCGCTGTCACGAAATCTTTATGGCCGAACCTACGTTGCGCATAGTTCCCAGCAGTTCTGTTACGCCAACGCTGCCCCTCGAAAACGAAGACGGCGATATTCTTCAGCTCAATGATGAAGTAAAGAATGAGCCAAGCGAGGATCAAACAGAGGCGATGGCGGAACTGCGTCGTTTGTTGCTGGAGCCGGAACAGCTTCAACTGGGCAACATTCTGGAACGATTGAACAACCCGCGAATCCGCGCGCGGGAATTAAGCCGCCCGTTGCCGGAAGCCATCCGTTTGCGCAACGCTCAGGACGACGCGTTGACTGAAGCACTGGCCCCCAGTGTCGTTACAGCCTTTCACAACTCTGTTAAAAAAGATCCGCGTCCCATCGCCGAAGCGATTTCTCCGCTGATGGGGCCGGCGATTCGCCGAGCCATCGCCGTTGCCCTCAGCAGTTTTGTCCAAACCATTGATCAGACCTTGAAACACAGTTTGTCGTGGCAAGGAACGAAATGGCGTTTGGAAGCGCTGAAAACCGGAAAATCATTTGCCGAAGTGGTGATGTATCACACGCTGCTTTATCGCGCAGAGCAGGTGTTTCTGATACATAAACAAACCGGATTGCTGTTGCATCACGTCGCCGCCGATCCCACAACCTCAACCGATGCGGATATTGTTTCCGGGATGCTGACCGCGATGCAGGTCGCCATCAGCAGTTTGGGGCGAGACTCGTTTGATGCTGGCAAAGAGCAAATCGAAACCTTAGACATCGGTGGAAAAGAAGTCTGGTTTGAATCCGGCCCGCAAGCCGTGCTGGCTGTCCTCATTCGCGGAGAAGCGCCCGAATCCTTGCGCAGCGAGTTTTTCGCTCCGGCGCTGGAAGCGATTCACGTCGAACAACGCGAAGCCTTCGACAGCTTCAATGGCGACGCAGCGGCATTTGAAGGCGCTCGTCCACGCCTGGAAGAATGCCTGCAATCGCAATATCAGGAAAAGTCGGACGCGGCGGAATTCAAAGTCCCGATCTATTTGCGGCTGCTGGCGGCGGTGCTTGTCATCGGATTGGGCGTCTGGGGATTTTTCGTTTGGCGCGATGCGCGCCGGTGGGACACGTATCTGAACCGGCTGAAACAAGAACCCGGCATTGTCGTCGCCGAAACTGGCAAAGAAGGCGGCAAACATTTTGTCGGCGGATTGCGTGACCCCTTGGCCGCTGATCCGCTGGCGATTCTGCAAAAAGAAACTCCAATCAATCCCGCGTCGGTGGTTTCGCGCTGGGAACCGTATGCCGCGCTCGATGCTCCGTTTGTACTCGCTCGCGCCAAAACCTTGCTCGAACCGCCAGCAACAGTCGAATTGAAATTCACCGACGGAACCCTGACCGCCAACGGAACGGCTTCGCACGAATGGATTGCTGAAACCAGACGGCTGGCGCGCGCGCTGCCCGGCGTGACCAAATTCGACGACCGCCGCTTGATTGACGAAGAGTTGAAAGAACTGGAATTGATCCGCCAGCGAATCGAACTGCAAGTCATCCGTTTTGTTTCCGGCAATGCGCAAATTGCCAGCGGACAAACCGAAAGCTTGCGCGCGCTGGTCGCCGACATCCAAAAACTGGCGTCACAGGTTCCGGCGGCAGGTCGCACGTTGCGCATTGAGCTCGTAGGTCACACCGACACCGAAGGCGATGATGCAACGAATTTGGCGTTGAGTCGCCAGCGAGCCGACAAAGTTTTAACCATGCTCTCCTCCAAAAAACTCCCTCCTAACACACTGGTAGCTGTTGGCGTCGGCGCGATGCAACCCGTGCGAGCCGAAACCAGCGAAACCGACAAACAATTCAATCGCAGTGTTTCTTTCAAAGTTTCCCTGCTTGATCCGCGACAATCCAAAACCCAGGATTCACCAAAATGAGTTCGGTGATTCAGAAAAAGATTTGTCTGCTTGGAGCTTTTGCCGTGGGCAAAACCAGTCTGGTTTCACGCTTCGTCAAAAGCATTTACTCTGACCAGTATCTGACAACGGTTGGGGTCAAAGTAGACAAAAAACCGGTCACGCTTGGCGATACACAAGTCAATCTGATCGTCTGGGACCTGGCTGGCGAAGATGAATTCCAGAAAGTCAGCATGGATTATTTGCGCGGCGCTTCGGGGTATTTGCTGGTTGCCGACGGCACGCGGCTCAGCACGTTGGAAACAGCACGAATGCTTCGTCAACGTGTCGCCGATAACATTGGCGACATCCCATTTGTATTCATCGTCAACAAAAGCGATTTGAACGCCGAATGGGAAATTAATGATCAGGCCGTCGCCGATTGTCAGGCGGCAGGATGGAATGTCATCAAAGCCAGCGCCAAAACCGGCGAAGGCGTCGAAGAAGCATTCAAACTCCTCGCGGAAAAAATCTGCGGAACATAATTCCGCCAGAAAGAATCCCCGAAAACTTATCCAACTCATTCGGAGGCTGAGATGGCCGAATTGCCTGATTTTGTGTGCGCCTACTTGTATGGTCTGACAAGCGGAGAACGCTTGCCCGCGTTTTTGCTGGTGGCTCCAACCGGACAATTGCTCCGTTGGGGAGGCAGTATCGAAGCTTACGGCATTTCGGAGTTGCAGGCTGGAGAACCGGTCAGTAAACAAGTTTTTTTTCTGGAAGGAATGTTGCCGCTGTCAGGTCAGACGATGGTATTGAGCTGCTTTCAAACCAGCGCCGGACGCCCCGCCGACATTCACCTGTTTCCAACAGAAGAAGCGGATTGCGTATTGCTGTTGGACGCCACATTGAAAGAACAACAACTGCGCCAAACGCAACAAGCGCGTTATGATCTGACGTTGCACTACCAACAACTGAAAAAAGAAATTCAGAAGAAGGAAGTGTTGCTCCATTGCATCATTCACGATCTGGCAGGACCGCTGATGGGCATCCGCGGCGGCTACGAATTGCTGGCCGGTGAACCCATTTCCGATCAAGGCCGCAAGTATCTGGAAATCGGTTTGCGTCAGGCCAACAAACAGGAAACGCTGATTCGAGAAATTCTTCAGGCGTTTTCCGCTGAAGTCGAATCTGCAACCCACTTCAACGTGGATGCAGCAACGGCCCCCGATGCAGCGCAAATTGCCCGCGAAGTCATTGAGTCCCTTTCAGCGGCGGCTGCAATCAACCAGGTTCGATTGCAGCTCGATCCTGCGCTTCAGCTTTCGCAAAACTGGAAAGTCTTCGGCGAAAAATCCCGGCTGGATCGCGTGATCTCAAATCTGGTCGAAAATGCTTTGCGTTATAGCCCTGCCAATTCCACAGTCACCATCGGCTGTCACGACGAAGGCGACAAAGTGCTGGTCACGATTGATGACGAAGGCCCAGGCATTCCGCCTGAAGTTGCTCCGACGTTGTTTCAGAAATTTGCTCAAGGAAAAAAAGGCAAAGGCAAGATTGGCTTGGGATTGTATTTTTGCCGCATCACCATTGAACACTGGAAAGGCGAAATCGGCCACGCTCCCAGAGAAACCGGTGGAACCCGATTCTGGTTTCGCCTGCCGCGCCCTCAGACGCAATGACCAAAACCAATCAAGACGACATCACCTCTTCGTTTTCCTGGATCAACCTGGATGGGGTGTCAGAAGTTGAAACCCACACGGAGGCGCTGAAGCTGGCAGGCCACTGTCTCTGTCTTCATTCTGTCATTTCAATTGG
>DAOMFR010000016.1:0-58117 GCA_035429885.1 Blastocatellia bacterium | reverse complement strand
GCATCGGCTCGGTCACAAAGCTGCGCATCGGCGTGATGCCTCTTTGCAAAATCCTTCCCTCTTTCAATTCGATGTCGCCGCCGGAATCCAAGCGAGCCGCCAATTCATTCCAGATTCGGTCGTCGCTCCAATTCGCCAATGCGTCATTGGCTTCGCACTGGATGTAAAGCCGTGTAATTTCCGGGGTGCGCATGCTGAACAAGGCAAAGCCGCGTTCGTGATTGCAGTAAATCAGCTCCTTAGAGGGTGGTTTTGATTCCGCCAGAATGCCCAGCCAGCCGAACGGATAAGTTCGCTCGAAAATTTGCAATCTGTCAGCCGCAATCGCCGCTCGGCAAATGCCATGAAACCCATCACAGCCCGCAATAAAGTCACAGTGAATTTCCTGAGCTTCTCCCTGATGGTGAAAGCGAATCTTTGGCAAGTCAGTGTCGAAATCATCAATTGCGGTTTCGGCAACTTCAAAATACAAAGGCGCGACGGCATTCAATCGCGCGGTGATCAAATCTTTGACGACTTCGGTCTGGCCGTAAACCGTGATTGCCCGTCCGCCGGTCAGTTCGTGCAGATTGATACGATGGCGCCGCCCATTGAAACTCAATTCTATGCCGTGATGAACCAATCCCTGCCGCCGCAACCGCTCGCCCACGCCGGATTCGTTGAGTGTATCCACGGTGCCTTGTTCCAGCACGCCAGCGCGAATGCGGTTTTCTACATATTCGCGACTGCGAGTTTCGACGACGACGGATTCGATGCCTCGCAACCGCAGCAAATGCGCCAGCAATAATCCGGCAGGGCCTGCGCCAACAATCCCGACCTGTGTACGCATCACAACACACCTCTCCAAATCCCGGCGAATCTTTCGACCGTCCAACCCACAACGTCAGAAACTTGCCCATCGCCAATCTCAACGATTCTAAATTGCCCGTCGGAACGGCAAACTACATCAACACTAAAAAAATGACTTGCGATGCGGCGGGCACAATCAAACACAAGATCAGGAATTGTCCCCTGCGGCTCTGGGCCATAAGGTTTGTTATCTAAAATAAAGTATCGTTTTTCTGTCTCCGGCAAAAAATCTTCCACGCGTCTGATGCAAAGTCCTCCTTCGATGAAGCCGCGATACTTTTGCATCTCGGATGCAATTATGTGAACGTCTTCCGGACGTTCAATCAATGAACCGACTGAAGTTTTCAGGGACTTCACATAATCTTTTACAAAGAAGCGCGGCCATCCCAGTTCTGTAAGTGCCCTGACCCAGTCTGCGTCACGGGACAGAACTATTGTCTCTGGAGTCAAGTCGGCGATAGCCTGGTACCAATTCGGCAAATAATGAGTCGCTAAGTATTGCAACCGTGACGTAAACGGCTGACCACCTGCGGCAATCACAGAATTACAAAAGTTCTCGTACTCACTTGGCGAGAGCATCCAGCCTCGATAGACAACGGTTTCACCATCCGTAATTGGGGGAATAATTTTTGAAGTGCTCGTCCCTAACTTCTCGCAATTTATGCGCGAAACAGCAAATCCGGCCTGCGCCATCGCAGCTGCTTCCTCCTGAAACATTTCATCAGGCAGGCGCGGCGATAAAACACTTTGAGGATAAACAAACCTCATAATTTTGAATCCCAATATCTAGACATCCCACACTTCTTGAGCGATCTCTACCGCCAGGCGCAACTTCGCTTCCTGGTCGGCTTCCGTCAGCAGATTGCCTTCCATCGTGGAGGCAAAACCACATTGCGGACTGAGCGCGAGACGTTCCAGGGAAACAAACTTGGCCGCTTCGGCAATACGCTGTTTGAGTTCATCCTGACTCTCCAGCGAAGCATGCTTGGAACTGATCAAGCCAAGCACAATGGTTCGATCTTCGGGCACTTCGGCCAGCGGTTCGAACCCGCCGGAACGCGCGTCGTCAAATTCCAACAGAAAGCGATTGAATTTTGTCTTGCTGAATACTTTGGTAATCGGCCCGTAATCGCCCGCAGCGTAAAACTTGCTTTGGTTGTTGCCGCGACACAGGTGCAAGCCGAATTGAATTTCCGCAGCATTCCCGCCCGGTTGGCTGATGATGGCGTTGTCCATTTCGATGGCGAGATCGAGCAACCGATCTGGATCGTTGCCCCGCTGGCGATAGCCTTCGCGCAGTTTCGGATCGAGCAGCGCCGTGTATTGCGGCGAATCAATTTGGATGTACGTGCATCCCAGCCGAATCAGCTCGGCAATTTCGCCGCGCAGAATATCCACCAGATCCGCCAGGTATGCGTCCACCGAAGCATAGGCGGATCTGGATTTTTCGGCATCGTAATAGGCAGCGGCTTGTTGAGCGCTGATGAGTGTGACTTTGGCGGGCGCTGTGGCTTTGGCACGAACATAGGTGAATTCTTCCGCGCACAGATGACGTTTGCGCCGAAGTTTCGACACCACGACCGGGCGTTGCAGCACCAGTTCTTCACCGGTGTCATCCCGAAACGGAATTGCCCAGCCACCGTATTTGTCATACCCTTCGACGGCATCAATCAGATGACCATAAAACGCATATCGTCGCATTTCGCCATCGGTGACAACAGCCAGACCGGCACGTTGTTGCATGGCGAGCGCCTCATCAACGGCGCGATCTTCGACCTGCTTAAAAGCCTGATCGGAAAGGGTGCCGGCTTCGTACTCAGCACGCGCCACTTTCAGGTAATTCGGACGCAACAAACTACCCACAACATCTGTTCGATAAGGAAGCATGGAATCACTCTCCAGTAAGAACAGCCAGAATTTCGCACTGTACCAGTGCTGCACCCGGCAAGTCCGTGTTCAACAAACTGTGTCGCGCCGGGCGCGAATGTTCGTCGGGAAACATCGCCAGCCATTCTTTGTTGACGTGCGGGCGCAAAGATTTGTCTTTCACCCAAACCGTCATCTTCAGGATGTCGTCGGGCGTTCCGCCAGCCGCCGCCAAAATCAGGCGCAGATTGGAAAACATCAGCATGCATTGCGTTTCGATATCCGGAGGAATCACTCCCGTGGCGGGATCTTTGCCAAACACGCCGCTGGTGGCCAGAAACGGGCCAATCAGTGAAGCCAGCGGAATCGGGTTTTCGTGCTGCAATCCGGGAATTTCAATGCTGCGTCGTTTGTTCATTGGTTGGCTCCTGTTTTCGCGGCGATGGCTTCGACGACCGCGCGGTAATCATCGGGCGGTTTGCCGCCGAATTGCGGTAACAGGTTCAGCGCCGCTCCCCAATCCTGCCGCTTGACGATGGCTTCGGTCATCAAAGGTTCAACGCCGATGGCCTGCAAGGTGGCGGCGACTTCTTCCAGTTCCCGCGCGCGACGTTCGCCGTGTTCGATGACGCGCCCAACCATATAACTCGCCAACCGCTTCCAGTTCATTCCGGGCATGGTTTCTTCCAGCGTGGCAAACACGCGTTCATCCGCGCCGTACGGAACCGCGCCCAGCACACATTCCAGCAACAAGGCTTCCAATCCTTTGACGATGATGCTGCGGCACATCTTGGTCGCCGACGCCGCGCCAACTTGTTCAGAGATGATTTCCAGCTTCATCCCGTAAGGCGACAGCAAATCCACCAGCGCCTGTGCGTGCGCTCCGCCCAGAAACATTGGCACGCGATGCAGGTGCGGAGGAACCGGCGACATAATCGCGATTTCGATAAATCGCGCGCCGCGGGCTTCGACCAATTGCGCGATGGAACGTTTGAGGTCAGGCGACACCGAATTGAGGTCGGCATAAATGTGATCGTCGGTTAGGTGCGGCGCGTTTTGTTCGGCGGCGGCAGCGGCTTGATTGGCTGTAACCGTTGCAAGCAAGACATTACATGTCGCAGCAAGCTCTGCGTTTGATCCGCACAGCCTGACATTGGTTTCATCGGCGCGTTGCTGAATCTTTTCACCGCGACCGGGAGTTTGCGTGTGAATGTCATAGGCGCAGATGCGTTCCAATCCCGCGCCGCGCAAGCCTTTGGCAATGTGGTAGCCCGCTTCGCCAAAGCCTACAAATCCGAGGTTCAGTTGATCGTTGATTGCCATGGTTCGAAAAAAATCAGGGGTTCTGACAAATGAAGCTGGCGGCGTCATCCGTGCTGCCGCTGCCTTTATATTTGGCAACTTGAGGATAGGGGCAGAGCGGGCGCGTGCGGTCGGTTTTGCCATTGATAACGCGCGCTCCGATCAACCGCTCAGGCGCAGTTCCGCGCTCCACCCACTGCATCAGCGGAGTAAGTTTGTCGAAATTGCTGCACCCAACACCTCCTCCACAATGAAACATGCCCGGAACCATAAACAGGCGGAAAAAATCTGTCGTCGTGGCGCCCATTTGCTTCAGAACACTTTCGTAATAATCCACACCCATTTGCGCATTCAGCGCCGGGTCGGACCAGCCGTAATACATCAGCAATTTGCCGCCGCGTTTTTTGAAGCTGCTCAAATCCGGATCGGTCGCGTCCAGCACGCCATGAATCCATTCCAGCTTTTTCACGTCCTGATCGAAGTTGAAGCTGGTCAGTTCGTATTTCGGATTCTTTTCGGGGAAGGCCAGGTAACGAAAGAAACTTTCTCCGAACCCCACGCTGATGGTGGGTTGTCCTTTTTCGTGAACGATCCAGTTGTCCCAACCGCTGCGGCCGTTTGGCCCGGCGATTTCTCCGCCAACCGGCCAGCCGGGAAAGAAACGCTGCCCGTTGCTGATCACATCGCTGTAAACTTTTTCGAGCGCGCCGATTTGCGCAGCGGTAAAACAGGTTGAATCGTCAGCGCTTTCCGCACACTTCGGCAAATCGCGCGACGGGCGAAAATCACACCGGCGCGGATCGTCAATCAATCCGTCTTTCAATCCGTCCTTGTCATCGCAAACGGCGTAAATGCGATCCGCAAGCGTTTTCAGCTTGGCGTACGGAATGGGAGCCTCCGCAAACGCTTGCGCCCGTTTGGCATACCCAACCATCGTGCCACTGAAATTCAGCACCGGAGCGCCCACGACGATGCCATCAAAATCTTCGGGAAACCGTTGCGCCAGAATCAATGCCTGGCGGCCTCCGGTCGAACAGCCTTCAAAGTAGGATCGCGTCGGCCGCGAACCATAATAGGCTGCGGCAATACGCTTGCCGGTTTCCGCCGTCGTATGCAGCGAGCGAAACGCGTAATCCAACAATTTCTGCCGGTTGACGGCAAAGCTGCCGAGCGGTTCTACAATCGCATCGTGGCCTGTGTTGGTTTGGGCAACAACAAACCCGCGCCGTAAACTGCCAAGTCGTTGCCCAATGCGGTTGGGTGCTTCCAGCGATTCGCCCGCGTACCCGCCATTGCCGAACATATAAAACCGGCGATTCCATTCGGCGGGCAGGCTAATTTCAAACTGGATTTCCGGTTGAATCAGTCCTCTGACGCGGCAATACCCCGGCGCGTCGGCAGCGGGTGGAATCAACGTGGCGCTTTCGACCGTGAACTCGTACCCCGTCAACGCACGCAAATCCGCGCAGGCGATTTTGGGCGAAAGCGCAGTTTCTCCAGCCGGAGCCTGCATGGCTGATTGGGCTTGTGCCAATGGCATAATCGAACAGAAAGCGGCGAACATTCCCAACAGCAATCGCAAACTTTTTGGTTCTAACATTGGGTTCTTCCTCTTTGGTTACTTGACGGGTTGACTGAATCCAAACCGGTATAGCGGACGGACGGTATCGTAAGGTACGTCCGGCGATTGCGCTCGAACGGCTTCCATAGAGGACGGCAACTCAAATGGAAGCTTGCCCTGCGCTACGGCCTTCCCCGTCAGCACATTAAACAAAGCTGCATCGCTGACGCCAAAATTGCCAATCAGCGCCGCCACCTTGTCTTTTACATTCGTCAGGATTGCTGGACGATCCAGGTAGATGGTGACAACGGTTGGCACTTTTGCGCTGGCGGCTTTGATCGCTTCGTATTCAGCATTGCCATCGTGGAAACCCAAGTCGCCTTCGTGCTGCCGCGCGCCGAAAAAGTAAGTCGGGTGTAAGGACTGAAACGGCGCACTGGATCGAATCAAGGCAAGGTCTGCGTCTTCAGGTTTTTCAACAACAGTGAATCCATAATCGCGCGCAATTTGCGGATTGATTTTGTACAGATACAGTTTTTTGATTTTGTTGCTGAGTGGCAAGGTTTTATTTTTGTTTTCGAGCACTACAAGAGAACGGCTTTGCGCCGCGAGCGCTTCTTTCACAAAGTCTGCGTTGCCCGCAATGGACTCTGCTTTGGCTGCATCCACGTATGGATTTTCAAACAACCCCATCTGAAATTTTTGCAGCATGATGCGATAGGCGGATTCCGCCAGACGCGATTCAGTCAATTTTCCAGCTTTGACCGCTTCGACCAGAATGCGCGAATCTTCTGTGCCGCCAAATTGATCAAGTCCGGCGTTGGCGCCTTTGATGAAGCGTTCGGCGCGAGTCAAATTTTCAACTCCCCAGGGCATGCCGATGTAAGCCGGAGTAACAGGCTGCCCCGGCGGCAAGCCTTCCACACAAGGCCCTGTGCAATCGTTCGTGATTGCCCAATCGCTGACAATCACTCCGGTAAACCTGTAACGCTCGCGCAATTCTTCGGTCAGCAATTGCTTGCTGAACCCAGCCCCGACTTGTTCAAGCGGTTTTCCATTCAGCACGACATCGCGCGGAATTGGATAAGTCGGCATCACGCCGGCGACCTTTGCAGCGAATGCGCCCGTGAACGGAATGACGTGATATGCAAAATTGTTTTTCGGGAAAACATCATATTTGCCATAGGCTGAATGTCCGTCGAAACCTTCAGGCTGCGCACCGTAACCAACCCAATGTTTGACAATGGTAATGACACTATCTTTGTTCAGCCCTTGCGCGCCATGTTGAAAGCCGATGATGTACGCCTGCACCATTCGTTTTGCTAACTGGGCATCCTCGCCGAATGTGCCGTTGATTCGGCTCCAACGGGGTTCAGTCGCCAGATCGGCTTGCGGCGATAAAGCCATGTGAATGCCAACGGCTCGATATTCCTGTCGCGCGATTTCGCCGAATCTTTGCATCAGGCTGGCGTCGCCAATTGCCGCGAAGCCCAGGCTTTCCGGCCACTGCGAAAAGCCATTGCCGCCAGAAGAAACTCCCAGCACGTATTGAAAATGATGGCGCGGATCGGTGCTGATGGTCAGCGGAATGCCCAAACGCGAAGCTTCGGCAATTTGCTGAAGCTTGTTGTTTTCTTCAGCCAACAAACGCGGCGCAGTTTGTAATCGTGTAATAAAGCTATTGACCTTGGCATCGGCAATGGCTTTGCGAATGGCTTCGAGATCATAACTGGCGCCAGCGCCAATGGATCCCATTTGCCCGCCAGCGCGCAACGTGCCGTGCATCATCGCGCCTGCTTTCTCTTCCAGCGTCATTTGGCTGACCAGGTCTTTGGCACGCGCCTCCGGCGTTTTGCGCCAGTCTTCGTAAATATCCAGCTTGCCATTCTTGTTCAGGTCTTTGAATTTCAACTGACCTACAGTCAGCACAGGCGCGGAGGAATTGGCAACCTGTCGTGAAGCAGCAGACGGAGCCTTCATCAAAACCTCTGCCGCAGTGACTGCAAGCACCAGACTGAAGGCCAGAACCAAGGTAGAGAGTTTCGAATGCATTGTGTTGAGAAGTCTTTCCATATCAGCCATCCATCATTTCAAAACAACGTAACATGCGTTCAGCATCCGCAGTCACGCCGGTAAACAAACGAAACGCTTCCGCCGCTTGAAAGACTGCCATGCCGCCACCATTCAAAGTGCGGCAACCAAGCCGGCGCGTAAACTTGAGCAATTCGGTTTCCAACGGGAAGTAAACGATTTCCGCAACCCACAAAGCCGGACGCAAAAATTCGGCAGGCAATGGCAAGCCTGGGTAATGACGCATTCCTACCGGCGTAGCCTGGATCAAGCCATCGGCTTCTGCCATTGCAGTGGCAAGATCGGTTACTGGCATCGCTCGTTGTAAACCAAACCGGGCGTGCAAGTTGGCAACCAACGCAGCGGTACGTTCACGCGCTTCGTCATAAATAGCCAACTGCTTGACGCCCAGATTCAACGCAGCATGAGCGACGGCAGCCCCCGCTCCCCCTGCCCCCAGCAAAACGACATTACCGATCGCAACGTCGGGCAACCCGCGCCGGAAGCTTTCAGCAAAGCCAATGCAATCTGTGTTATGGCCAATGCGTTTGCCAGAGCTGAAAACAACAGTGTTGACGGCGCCAATTGCGGCAGCGTCGTCTGACAGTTCATCCAGCAAAGGAATGACCATCTGCTTGCACGGATGCGTGATATTCACTCCGGCAAAGCCTTGCTCTTGAGCTTGATCCAGTAATTGTGGCAAGGCTTCGATACCAACACCGAGCTGTTCGAGATCAATCAACTGATAGGAGCAGACAAAGCCGGACGCGCGAGCCTCCTCTTCGTGCAAACGTGGCGACCGCGAAGCCTGAATGCCTGCGCCAATCAAACCAACCCGAATGGGCTGCGCGTTTGTGCTTACTGAATTCAAGCCGTTGAACATCCTTTGCGCGTCCTGATGGCCACGCGTTATTCAGATCGAAAGACCCCAACAACACCGATATCCCCAGGAAAAACCATAGAGGGGCACAGACAGCACGGATCAAGTTTTTGTGAGTATCTGTGTCATCTGAGTGAATCCGTGTTCATCCGTGGCTCATCGTTTATCTCAATTCTTGCTTACTCTTATTGAGCTTTCTGAACAGCGATCAATCACAGAAACGAAGCTTCGATTTCCCCGAGAACTCCAAAATCCACTCGCAGCCGATCGCCCGGCGCAATCAGAACCGGCGTGATACACGTCCCCGTGGTAACGATTTCTCCCGCGCGCAATCCGTCGGCAAAAGTGTTCAGCTCATTCGCCAGCCAAGTCAGCGCCACGCACGGATCGCCCAAGGCATTTGCGCCGATGCCGTCAGCAACATGCACTCCATTCAGAGATGCCGACAATTTGTGTTCAGCCAGATTCAAACTGCGCCAATCCACCGCCACCGGATCACCAAGCAAATACCAATGAGCGCAGGCGTTATCGGCAATCAGCTGCGACGCGCCCACGCGAACAAAATCGTGATACCGCGAATCGGGAACTTCGATGGCACAGTGCAGCGATTCCACTGCCGCCAGAACTTCTTCCCGGCTGTACGCCTCCTGGCGTTTGGGCAGCGATTGCCCAAATCGAAAGGTGAATTCGGCTTCGGCGACGCGCATCAAATTCCCGGCAAGCGAAACCGCTGCGCCTGCTGCCAGTACGCGCTCTTTCAGCAAGCGCCCCGCTAATGGTCCATCAACGCCAATGTGGTGTTGCCCCGCAATGCTGGTGGCAGCGATTTTCCAGCCGCTACGTTCCTGGCCGGAAAGCTGTTCGAGTTCCGCTTGAACAGCATAGGCTTCCGCTCGATTTGCGGGGCGGCATTCCGCAGGCAATGCGTCCAGGCGCGTTGCGTTATTCCAGTGTTGCCAGAGGAGTTGTGCGGCGGTGTGAATGGCTTCTGGTGTCATGCGAATTATTGCGGTTTCGTATTCGAGGTGGTGCCCGGACAATCCGGAAACATGATCTGCGCGGTTTGGAATAGAGTACGCCGCCAATTCGCCCATTCGTGCCCGCCATCGCTGAGCACCCAGAAATTGCGAATGCCGTATTTGTTCAGAATGGCCATCACCTTTTGCCCGTTTTTCAGCGCGATGTCGGTTTCTCCCTGCGACATATAAAACGGCACGCGAAACTGATCGTTGAATTTCGGATCTTTGAACATCTCCGCGTAACTGTCCTCGAACTTTTTCAAAGATTCCTCTCCGATGTGCCCGGAGCTGTAAACATACAGTTCGCTGAATGTTTCGAGGTGCGGAAAGCCCACATTCATGACCACCATTCCTCCCATCGAAAGCCCGGCCAGCGCGCGAAATTCACGGCTGGCTTTGGTGCGATAGGTTTTGTCTACCAGTGGAATGATGTCTTTCAAGAATTCCTGCGTGCAGGCGTCGTCATTGCCTGGCGCGGAGGGCGTCAAAGTCGCGCAATCTTTCGTATTCGGCATGACCACAATCATGGGCTTGGCCTTTTCCGCGGCAATCAGGTTGTCGAGGATGTTGCCTGCCTGCCCGCCGCTCTTTGGATCTGTAGATGCCCATTTGGAATCGTCATCCCCGCCGCCGTGATTCAAATACAGCACGGGATAACGCGTGTTGGCGTTTTTGTCGTACCCAGGCGGCAAATACACGTGAATCCGTTTGTCCTTGCCAGCGTAATTTTTGTACGTCACCTGTTCGAGTTTGCCGTGCGGCACGTCGCGTTGTGCGAAAAACGATGTGTCGGCATACGTTGGCAACGCAGGCAAAATCGGCAGTGGACAAACGCCTTTTTTCGGAGGCTCCAGGCGCGGGCGGTTCGCAGGCGGCGGAGTTTGCGCCAACCCGAAAAGTTCCAACATCGCCGTCAGAACCAATAAAAGCAGAACGGGTTTGATCGAAATCACGATGCATCCTTCCCAAAGTTTTATTTCACGCGCCTGGCCACGAACTCTTCCGTGGCGAAATCAGCAACCTGACGCGTGAATTTGATTTCATCGCCAACCACTTTGCCTTTGTATTCAATGCGAATGGGGCTGCCGTTAAATTCGACCGTTTCGACAAAGGTAATGTCGTCGCCTTTGAGTTTGCCTTCGGTAATGTC
The DNA here is from genome assembly GCA_035429885.1 of Blastocatellia bacterium. Lineage (GTDB taxonomy): Bacteria > Acidobacteriota > Blastocatellia > RBC074 > RBC074 > RBC074. Next base: position 47,420 of record DAOMFR010000016.1, on the reverse strand, counting down.
GAGATCGCCGAATTGGGATTTCGCTTTACCGGTTAGCTTTTCCCCTTCAACCTTGAATTCATAGGTATAGGCGAGTTCGCCAATTTGCGTGCTGATGGTCGTTGCCCATTTGCCGCTGACATCTGCGGCCAGCGCCGCCATCGCGCAGCAAAATACGATCAGAATACTTGCCAAACATTGTTTACGTTTCATTGTGTTTGTTCTCCGAAACTTGGGGAGTGATTTTCATTTAGTGCAGATAGCCTCCGCCATCGCACAGGATCATCTGGCCTGTGATGAGTTCCGCGTCATCGCTGGCCAGAAACGCAATCAAGCCGGCCAGATGTTCCGGCTTGCCACGTTTTTTGATCGCTTGATTCATCATCACGCGGTTGAAGGCTTCTTCGTTGGAATGCGCCATCGTGCCTTCGGTGGCGATCATTCCCGGCGCGACGGCGTTGACGCAAATGTTGTCGTCGCCCATTTCTTTCGCCATCACGCGCGTCATTCCCATCACGGCGCCTTTGGCGGCGACATAGGCCATCTGTCCCGGATTCGCCAGAAAGTACGTTCGCGAAGCGACGTTAATCAGGCGTCCGCACTGGCTCTTTTTCAGCAACGGGTAGATCGCTTTTGAGACGAGGAAATAACCAAGATAGTTCACTTGCACGAAGCGATTGACCTCTTCGTAACTGAGTTCGTGCCAGGGTGTTTTGCCGGAAAGAATGCCTGCGTTGTTGACCAGAATGTCTACGTGATCGTGGCGCGAAGCGATGGATGCGACAGCGCTGGCAATTTGCTCTTCGCTGGTGACGTCACAGATTTCGGCGTTGGCTTGCCCACCCGCCGCGCGGATTTCGTTGACGGCTTCCGAAGCGTCTTTGATATCCAGAATTTCGACAACCGCGCCTTCCGCAGCCAACCGCACGGCAATCGCTTTGCCAATGCCAGTGGCAGCGCCTGAGACAACGGCGATTCGATCTTTCAAACGACTCATGATGATTTCTCCTTCAATAGCTAAACGTCACCAGGTCGCTACCGCTCCCTGTACCGTATTGGCGCTAGCTCCTCAAACTTGGCAATCCAACGCCCGCTGCATCGAATCCGCCATCCACAGCCAGAATTTGTCCGTTGATGAAACTGGCGGCATCGCTGCACAGAAATGTGACGGCGTCAGCGATTTCCTGCGGCGTGCCATATCGAGCCAGCGGAATGGCGTCTCGATAACTGGTGCGAATATCCGCTGAATGCACTTGCGCCGCCATCGCTGTCTCGACGGGACCGGGCGCAATCGCGTTCACGCGAATTCCCAGGTTGCCGTATTCAACGGCTTGTTGTTTGGTCAGATGCATCAAAGCGGCTTTGCTGGTTCCGTACGCGATGCGCAAGGTGCTGGCGCGCACGCCGGAAATCGAAGCGATATTCACAACAGCGCCTCGTTGCGGTTCGGCGTTTTTCAGCATCACGGATGCGCATGCCTGTGTGCACAAAAACGGACCGTTGAGGTTGGTCGCCAGAATCCACGACCAGTCTTCAAACGTGGTTTCCTGCGCCGGTTTGAAAATCGCCCTGCCTGCGTTATTGACCAGCACATCAATGCGCCCAAAATGATCTGCAACTCGATCAATGGACGCTTGCACCTGCTGCGGATCGGACACGTCGCACACGATGGAAATGGCTTCAGGCCGAAGGTGCAAAGCTTCCGCGGTTTGCGCCAACGTTTCAACATCAACATCCAGCAAAGCGACGCGATAGCCGATGTCCAAAAACTTTTCCGCAATCGCCAATCCGATTCCGCGCGCGGCGCCTGTCACAACAGCAACTTTGCTCATTGCGTCTCCGTCAGTTCTCGTTGCAATCGCTTCATTTCGCCGTGCACGGCGTGCAAGGTCATCAGCGCATGCAACGGGTGCGCGCCAGCGGCGACAATGCGCCCGGCGTTGTCACTGACCTTGGTACTGTTGCCGACTTCGGCCAATGCGCGCGCTGCGTCCATGTTGGATTCGGGAAGCTGGTATTCCGCCGCGACGCCTTCCAGATCGGTTAGCAGGCGGCGGCGCAACGTCGAATCAAGGCGCATGTCGAACAACAGTTTGTTGAGTTGAGAAGCTTCGGCGGGCGGGTGCGCGTAAAACTTAAAGCCGCCTTCGTTTTTGAACACGTACGCGGGCGGCACGACTTCAGCAGGTTTGGCGCGTTCGCGCTGGGGCAAAAACCGCATCATCGCGTGGCCGTGGTGCCAGGTCGGCGTGTACTGCACCAACTCTCCCGGCACATTGCCCGTTGCCCCCAATAACACAGCCCACGGCAACAATTCCGTATTGCCAACTTCGTCGAGCTGTTCAGAGGTCAGGTTCAGCAAACTGTTGATTCTGCCATGCTCCAATTCCGAAATCATCCAGGAATCGAATTCAAATTCCGGATGCGGATATTTCCACGTGCCGGGATAGTGCGACATGCCTCCGCTGGCAATGATGGCAACGCGCTCCGAACGAGAGGCCACAACATTGGCAATTGCTTGTCCAAGCGCGGCGCATCGTTTGGGCGTCGGCAGCGGCGGCATGTACACATTCACGTGGACGGGCACGACCGGTATCGGTCGTCCGCCAATGACAAATTCAAACGGGACAGCGAACGTGTGACCAAGCACTGCTTCTTCGGAATAGGCCAGGTCGAATCCAGCGTTGACCAGTTGCGTCAATAGGTCTTCCGCCAGTTGGCGATGAATCGGCAAATCATACTTTCTTCCGGCGAATTCAGCCGTCGCACGATTGCCCGCGACGATGGCAAAGGTCGGCACGCAATTGATCGCAAAAGTTTCCAGATGATCGCTGCCGAGAAAGATGATGACATCCGGTTTGGTTTCATCCAGCAATTTGCCGAGTTCGCGCATTCCGGCAATGGAAGCGTCAAGCTGCGCGTGATCTTCGTCCGGTGGATACGTGAACAATTGCGGCGCATGACAAGTCGCCATCGCAGCGACGATCTCACCCATGGGATTCCTCCTGCTCGACGTATTCGACGCCGAGCTCTTTCAGTTTTGCGCGCAAACCGTAAAAGTCCAGACCGAGTTCGCCGGCTTTTAACCGCTCGCGCGAGCGCTGCTCTTTCTCGATTCGTTTTTGCCCCAAGGCGGCGACTTCGGCGGCACGTTCGCGCTTGATGACAACGACGCCGTCCACGTCTCCAACGACAACATCGCCAGGGCGAACGATGGCTCCGGCGCACACGACTTCGACGTTAACGGACCCCGGCGTTGCCTTGACCGTGCCTTGAGACGAAATGGCTTTGGACCAGACAGGGAAATTCAGCGCAGTCAGGTCGGCCACGTCGCGCACGCCCGCATCAATGATCAATCCGCGAATGCCATGCGTCTGGCAGGAAGTCGCCAGCAATTCGCCAAACATTCCATCCGTGGATTCTGAAGTCGTTGTCACTACCAGCACATCACCGGGCTGACAGACTTCAATCGCGGCGTGAATCATCAGGTTGTCGCCTGGCTGGCAAGAGACTGTCACGGCGGAACCCGCAACGCGCGCCGCCGCATAAATCGGCCGCATGTACGGATTGAACAACCCTGTGCGACCTTGCGCTTCGGAAATGGTGGCTGAACCTTGTTCGCCAAGCTGCTGAATCACATCGGCGGCGGCGCGTTGAATCTTTTTGACGACGACGTGTTTCATGAAAGCGGCTCCATCGTGACTTGCGGATACACGCGCTGGAACGCTTCGGCATAGACAATCGCCGGATTGCCGGAATTGCGCCCGCCTTGCGTGCCGCGGCGCTTGGCCACATCGGTGTAGTAATTCCACAAATGCGTTTGCGCATCCATGCAGTGCATTGCCGCCACTTTGGTTTCAAAGACCGGCGTGATGTCCAGAATCACGTCCGGTTTGAACTGGCACATTTCGGTTTGATGCGGCTCAAAGTAAAACACCGGCGGCGCGCCCAGGTGTTTATGCTCGCTGGGATAACCCATCGCCTGCGCATACACGCGCGCGTTCATCGTCAGGTTGGAAGCTTCCACATGGTCGCCGTTGTAGGGATCAACCGGTGTGTGTGTCATCACGCAGGTCGGTTGGAACCTGCGGAACTCCTGCACCAGTTCTTCGGTCAATTGCGGCGTGACGCCCAGCGGATAATCGCCCGCATCAAAACAGCGAATTTCCGCGCCCAGGGTTTCCGCAGCCTTGGTCGCTTCGGCGTGGCGAATCTCTTTGACGCGTTCAATCGTCATGCCTTCTTTTTTCCACAAGCCTTGCGATTCGCCGCGTTCGCCATAAGACAAACACAACACGCGCACGCGAGCGCCGCGTGAAGCGTACAGCGCAATCGCTCCGCCCGCGCGCCAGACAAAATCCGCCGCGTGCGCACTGACCACCAACAATCGTTCGTTTGAAAAATCCATATCCTTCTTAATTTGGAACAAGCCGCCTGGAGACAGAAAGAACATAGACAGGATTGACAAGATTTACAGGATTGGCTTCGAACCAAAGCAATCCTGAAGTTCATCTTGTCAATCCTGCTAACTCTGTCCCAAAGCTTTTGGTTTTCTGGCAGATAGGATCAGGTTGAATTTAGCGGGAGCGTTGCGAAAGCTGGCGGGAAGGTTCCTTGGCCAGCATCACAAATCCATACAGCGTGTCTCCTGCGCCAACGACAACATATTGATTGCCGTTCAATTCATACGTGATAGGGCCGTTCGCCACGCCCGCGCCAAGATTCGCATGCCACAGCGCGTCGCCTGTGCGAGCATCCAGCGCGACAAAGTTATTGGTGCCGTCTCCCGTGAACACCAAATTGCCTGCGGTGGTTAATACTCCTGAGCGCGAGCCGCCACCTTCCCATTTGTGGCTCCAACGAATTTTGCCGGTCTTGTAATCAATGGCCTGCATCATGGCTTCCTGCCATCCGCCGCGATCCGTGCCGCCCCAGCCTTGCGGGTTTTCCAAGTCCGGGTCGTAGATGTAATAGATGCTGAAGGCGCGAAACGCATTCACGTAAAACAATCCCGTGTCCGGGCTGAAACTTGGCGGCGGCCAATTCGTCGCGCCGTATTGATTCGGCGTCACCAACGCGCCGTCAACTTGCGGTTCTTTGGCAGGATTGGGAATCGGTTGGCCTTTGGCGTCAATTCCTTTCGACCAATTCGTTTTGACGAATTCCGTGGTGAGAATGTTTTTGCCGGTGGCGCGGTCCAGCACAAAGAAAAATCCGTTGCGGCTGGCTTGCGCCAGCAGTTTGCGCTTCTGCCCATTGACTTCGCCATCAAACAGCACTGGAACCTGTGTCGCGTCCCAATCGTGCGTGTCGTGCGGCGAAGCCTGGAAATACCAAACCATCTTTCCCGTGTCTGGATTGAGCGCGACGATGGATTCGGTGTAGAGGTTCGCGCCTGCGCGGTTTTTGTGCGCAATCACAGGTTGCGGATTGCCCGTCGGGACGTAAATCAAATTCAACTCCGGATCATACGTGATCGGTTGCCACGTCATGCCGCCGCCGTGTTTCATCGCGTCTTCGTTGGGCCAGGTTTCACTGCCGGGGTCGCCCATCTTTTGCGGGACTACGTACCAGCGCCATTGTATTTTTCCCGTCACCGGGTCGTGCGACTGAATGTATCCGGCGCGATCCAGATCATCGCCGCTGATTCCTGTGATCACGTGGTTTTTGACGATGATTGGCGAGGTCGAACCAAAAAAGAATTGATCCAAATCGCAAATGGTTTTGCGCCACTTTTCCTTGCCGTCTTTCAAATTGAGCGCGACCAGATTGCAATCCGCCGTTTCGACATAAAGCGTGTCACCCAGAATGCCTACGCCGCGATTGCCGATGTGGATGCCGCCTTGCGAAGGCCAGACGTGATGCCAGATTTCGCGACCCGTGCGCGCGTCAATCGCCCACACGTGATCCGGCACCGTGAAATACATCACGCCATTGACGACCAGCGGAGTAGCTTTGATTGCGCCTTGATTGACATTGGCGCGAAAGACCCAGGCGAGGCTGAGCGAGTTGATGTTATTCGCATTGATTTGCTTGAGTGTGCTGTACCGCCGTCCCGAATAATCGCCGTGATAGTTCGTCCAGCCATCGGTCGGCGCTTGCCCGACTTTCGCGGGATCGAGACTGCCTTGCGCGAACAACGGCCCAGCCCCAATCGACCAAAGAGCAAGGAAAAGAAGCGTTCTGATGATTTTCATTTGAGTGACTCCAGATAAGCGACGATGTCGTGCATGGTTTTGTCGGTAATTTTATCAAGCAATTCGATGTGCGCTTTCAGCGGATCATTCGTTACGACTTTGAGCGCTGCCGTGCGCTTCCACGAGTGATACTCGCCTTTGTCATCCCGCAACGACACATCAAAATCATCAATGTGAACGGGTGTGCCTGTGATGGCCGGACCATTTGCGGGCGTCACCGTGATCGTCAGCTTTTTCGTGCGAGCGCGCGGAAACATAAAGCGTTGCTGGATGTTCACCGGATTGGTTTTGCCAAAGCCCGCCAAATCGCCGGTGATGGAATGGCACGTCGCGCATTTGCCTTCACCGTTGAAATACGCCTCGCCTTCTTTGGCATTGCCCGTCAACACGTTTTGCACATTGAAAATCGGCGAACCGCGCAAGGTGTCATACAGGCGCTGATGAATGAAGTGCGAAAGTTCTTCGATTTGCGTCTTGCTCAGACTGCTGCTGGGCGTACCGCTTTGCGTCGGATGACCTTTTTGCAGAAACGGTCCCAGATCGCTGCCGTACCGGTCGCTCCACATCATGTCCGAACGCACCAGATTGGAGCCTTTGTCTCCGCCGCGCGCTGTCGTGCCGTGGCAGTTGATACATTGTGCCGCCCAAACCGCGCGTCCTCGGTCGGCAGCGGCGTTGTCAACGATATGTTTATCATTTGCGCCCGCGCCCAATACGCCAACGGATTTGCCCGCCGGACGGTTGGCTTGGGCAGCGCTGGCGTCGCGTCCATAGTTGGCCGCCAGATAATTCAGCACCGTCGCATATTCCTCATCCGTCGCTTTCGCGCCCATCGAAATCATCTTGCTCATGACATCTTCCCACTGGGCACGACTGCGCGGCGTGACGGTGGCCCGCTCCAGCGCATGGCAAGCGGTGCCGCAAACTTTTTGTACGACTGCGCGCGCATCCGCTTGCTGGGGTTGCATCGCAACCGTGGGTTGCAAGATTGCACTCCCCGACAAGCACAGCGCGAACATGATTCCGACCAGCGCAACAAAGCGCTTGATGTTTCTTGTCATTGTCTTTCCACTCCGGGTTGGTGATGTGGAGCGCGACGTACAGCGTCGCTTTTCCAATTGCTTTCCGTTGGCAAACGCTTTGCCAAGGCCATTTCGCTTCGTGTGAGTTATGAAATCAAACTGTGCGGAATTGTCGCCGCCATGTGATGAATTTCCGCTTTGGTGAATCCGGCATCCAGCAGGTTTTGCGCAAACATCGCAAAACCTTCGGCAACAGGTGGATTCGTTTTTTGTCCCAGATCGGTTGAAAGCATCGTGCGTTCAATACCAGTCGCGCGAATGTTGGCGAACACGGATTCCCAGGGCGCTTTGTTGGTGTGATAGGTCGTGAAGCAATGTTCGATGACCGCGCCCAAATCAGCGAGTTGAGATTGTTCTTCACCGGTCAGGTTTTGCGACGGAAATTCAGCGTGCGTGACGACGATGCGCGTCACGCCCAATGCGCGCGCTTCTTTCACCAGCGGAAAGATTTCGTGTCGTCCCAGGTGGCCAGTTGCCAGAATCATGTCGTGTTTGGCAATGAGTTCCAGACATTGGCGAGTTTCTTCCGAAATAGCTCCATCGGCATCCAGCACGGTCATGGGCGGACGGGTGATGCCTGCGGCGGCAATTTCGCGCTGAATCTTTGCCCAAAACGGCAGCTTCACATTCGGGCCATCCAACCGCCCGGCGGTTTCGTTGGCGGCATCCACCGTCGGCATCCAGACAATCTTGTTGCCGGATCGCCCCGCGATTTCGACCGCAACCGGATTCAACCCGCCCACACTGTGATTGAGCGCAATCGCGCCATACGCTTCAATGCCCGGCACGCATTTCGTGACGACCTGCGCGCGTTCCGCCGTCGGAATGTAATGCGATTTCAGCACGAAGCCTCTCAAGCCACGCGCCAGAAATTCCCGCGCCAAATCTACGTCGTCAATGCGGCGCTCGATGACGTCCGGAGCGACGTGAATCTGTAAATCGTATGCGCCCTGAATAGCTTCCCAAGCGGCCTCAGAAACCGGCGTGACCGCATCGCTGGCAGCTTCTGTGCTCATGAGTCTCCTCGTTCAGATTCTGAGAACACGACTCCTCGTGACTTCAGCGGAACTGGTCGCAGCGTGTTCTCAAGGGGTGTTTAGCGATGATTTATTGCAATGAAATGCGGGCGCAGTATGCAGATGGCATTTTTCTGTGTCAAGCGAGCATTCCGATTCTGACATATCAGATTGCCAAGAACTTTCGCCTTATCCAAAGAGCAGCAACCTTGTATTTTCTTGGCTAAGTTGTTGTCAGTGAGGCTTTTTATCGGATATGAGCCTTTCAGAGCTAGCTCGCCGTTGACATATCACGAATTAAACGAATTCTTGACAGCCTAAAGGCCGCGAGCCATACTTCGCCGCGTTTTGTGGACTGCCTGCCATCCAAGCAAAAGGATAAAATGCGAGGTGAACGTGATGAATGATTCTCAGGAAACAGTCAGTTTGGCAGGTGAAGCCTATGTGATTTTGCGAGAACGAATCTTGCGGGGTGAGTTGGCCATCGGCAAAGTGATTTCGCGACGCAAGATCGCCACGGAACTTGGCATGAGCATGTTGCCAGTTTCAGAAGCGTTGCAGCGGCTGGAATTTGAAGGTTTGCTGGAAAGTCGCGCGCGGGCTGGGACTCGCGTCAAAATCCCAACGGAACAGGATGTTCGCGGGCATTACGTAGTTCGAGAAGCTCTGGAAGTGCAGGCTGCCAAACTATTTGCGGAGATGGCGACAGCTCAGGAACGGGCAGAGTTGCAACGGTTGGCGGCTCGTGTGGATGCGTTATCTTCGCAACCCGGCGCAGATCGGTTTCTGTACCTGACTTTGCATGAAAAGCTGCATCGCCGCATTGCCGAATGCACTCACTGCCAACCGTTGTGTGTCGCTATCGAGAAAAATCAGGTGCTGGCTTCAACCTGGCTTTGCGTCCCACGGCAAGCTCCTTCCGACGATCCACCGCGCAGGCATCAAGACTTGGTGGATGTGCTTGTCAAAGAAACTCCTGATGTCGCCGCCGAAGCCATGCGGCAACATATCAATAACGCGTTGAACAACACCCTGGCGCGATTGGAATCTCACTTTCAGACGCAAGAAACCTCCATTGCGACATTTACCAGGAGTCCACGAAAACAGGCGAAATTGGCGCGTGGCGTGCAAAGTTAGACAGGCTGGGCGATTTTTTCAGATTGGGGTTCGACTGAAAAGTCTTCTGGATTTCGACCGATCAATTTGTAATACAGCTTCAAATGAGCTTCTTTGCACCAGTAATTGAGGAAGGCTTGATACCCGCGGTCTCCCATTTCACTGCGTGTTGCGGGAGAAGTGCCCAACTCTTCGATGGCTACCAGCAATTCTTCATCGGTACGATACACATAACCTCCTCCGCTGTCGTGAACAACTTCAGGTAGCGCGCCCAAGTCGCGGACAATGACCGGAGTTTTCCGGGCGAAGGATTCGATGATGATGATGCCGAAGGTTTCATACGTCAGTGACGGAACGACGCAGGCTTGGGAATGAAAGTACAACGCACCCAATTCCCGCTGCGGCAATGCGCCTAAAAATTTGACCCGCGGATTTCCTGCCGCCTGTGCGCGCATTTCAGCTTCATAATTACCTGTCCCAGCGACTAACAGGTCGAACTGTTCGACGCGCTTCCATAACTCGATCAAGGTCTGTAATCCTTTGATCTTTTCCAACCGCCCGACAAAGAGAAAGTAGGGACGTTCTTGAGGGCGCGGCCCAGGGTTTTGCCAGTCGCGATCAATACGATCAATGAAATATGGAAGATGCCCCACTTTGCGTGGAAAACCTCGCTGGGCATGCATGTCTGCAGTAAAGCGGCTGGGCGAAACAAACTGATCGACGTGGCGGCTTTGGCGTTCCAACAGGCCCGTGTAGCGCCAAAGTTGAGGTGGCCGTTTTCCTTGAAGCGTGCAGCGCAAGCATTCCGGCTTTTCGCACGGGCGGCTGTTGAATTTCCAAAGCACGTGCATCGGGCAAATCAACCAATGTTCATGCGTTGTGTACAGCTTGACGGGCTTCCCTTCCTTCGGCAGCCAGGAAAGAACTTCCGGCCCCAGCAGCGACGTGTTGTGATAATGCATGACGTCATACGGATTGCTAGCCAGTAATTCACGGATCGGACGTCGCTTCAAATACGCTCGTCCGGTTTGCTGAGTCAGCAGCGGCGACAGCCATTTGTACCCGCTTCGCAAACCGTGAACTTTGACATTGGGATGATCCGCGAATTTGATTTCTGGTTCAGCCGGATGCTGCAAATGATAAGAATCAATGCAGTGAACGACATCCACTTGATGCCCTTCATCGCCCAGCGCGTGGCAAAGCCTGTACAGATACATCGCGTCGCCGCCGAAGCTATACGGTGGATAAAACGTTGTAAGGTGTAAAAATTTGAGAGGACGCCCCGTCATGCAGCCACCTGTAAAATTAAGCCAATCATTTGCTGAGCGGCAGCGTCCCACGTCAGTTTGGCTGCCGCCGCCAGTCCTGCCGCACGCATCTGTTGCCGCAACGGCTCTGAATCCAAAATACGCGTCAACGCCACATCCAACTCTTCCTGATTTGACGGATTGATGAAGATTCCGCCTTCGCCCAACAATCCGGGTAGCGGGCTGGCCGTTGTCGCGATGACCGGACAACCACAAGCCGCGGCTTCGACAGCGGGCAAACCGAACCCTTCAATCAACGACGGAAGCACCAGAACGCTGGCCAGATTCAACAAGACAACCAATTCTTCGTCAGGCAAATACCCTGTGAACACAACTCGGCTGGCAATCCCAAGCTCTGCGGTCAACTGTTTAATACCTGTGTAACAACTGTGAAAAACCTCTTTCTGGTATTCACCCACCATCACCAGCTTCACGTCGGAAAAGCTGGGATGTTCGACCACTTTGGCGAAGGCAGCAACCAAGGCTTCCAGATTCTTATGCGGACTGAAACCACCGACATACACAACCGTTCGGTCAGTTCCGTTGATGCCTAGATTCAGCAATCGTTCGGTCGGCTGCGGGTTTGGCAGGACGCGAAAGACCGGATCGCTGGCTTCGCCGACTATAAACACGCGTTCAGGTGAGGTCTTGAAGTAGTCCAAAATTCCCTGCCGCGAATAATCCGACACCGTTACGATGGCGTCAGCCTGCCAGCGTCCCAGCGCAACTTTCCCTTTCCAAAACATTCGAGACGTAAAGCTCGGCAGCGTCAGTTGCGGATAGGTTTCCGCAATTACGTCATGAATCATGACGATCTTTTTGGCGCGGCTAAACACCGGAACATAGCTGTACACGGTCGGAAACAACAACAAGTCGAAGCTTGAATCCGACATCGCGCGACTCATTCGCAACATATCCATCGCGGAGCGGTGTCCGTTGGCTGCCGTGGCCACGGCTGTCGGCGCATTGGCTCTGACCAATCGAACTTCTGCTTCGGGCGGCATTTTGTCGCCTGCGTCCACCGAATCCACAAACAAAGTGTATCGGTTCTCGCAATCGAGGCGAATCAACGCATTCAGCAAAGCGCGCGCGTGGCGCCCATACCCTCTGTTATTTTGCCGGCTTGTAGCATCAACACCGATTCTCATCTGACATTCTCCATTCTTACAGCCGGGGCAATTTCAGTTTCATTTTGATTGAGCTTGCCGAGCTTGCTCCACCGTTTTTCGGATTGCATTGGTAACCAGTTCAGGACGATCCAACTGAACAAAGTGGCCGCTGTTTTCTGCAATTACCTGGGAACTGTTCGGCAGCAATCGCCCGAGCAGAGCTTGTAATTCGCCGTGAACTTTTGTGTTGGGATCTTCCGCAGAATTCCCTTTTCCGGACGCACTCACAACGACCAACGGCATGGGCTTTAGCGGTGCGGCGCTGCGAACTTCATCCGCGCTGGCCAGCAAGTCAACCTTTTCGTAATTCCCGCCGCCTTCGTGTTGCAGATATTCAGTTCGTTTTGGTTCCGGCAATAACGCCGCCAACCGTTTGTATTCGTCTTCGTGCGAAGCATCCAACAATACGATTCCGGCAACTTCATCGGGAAACTGGCTGGCGAATAACCGTACATTCAATCCGCCGAATGAGTGGCCGACGAGAACGAAAGGCGGTTCAATGCCAGCCGCTCTCAACATCGCGTGCAATTCGGCGACAGTTTGTTTGCTGGTTCGCCGAGTACCAACTTCATCGCTATCGCCTAAACCCGCGCGGTCATAAATGACCACTTGAGCAAATTCAGCCACGTCCTTTGGCACGCGTCCCCAGGTCGTGCGCGGCTGAGCCAGTCCGGCTTCAAAGACAACCGTGGGAGCCCCTTTGCCGAAACGCTCCACGCGCAATCTGTGACCGCCAACATCCACCAAGCCCCCAGTTAATATCAGCCAACTCCGTTCGAGTTTCTTTTTTCCACCGGCGACAACGCGCTTGGGGCCAAGCGCAACAGCGCCCAGCACGGCAACCAAAACCAAAATAAGTGCGGCGAAAACAAGCTTGCGAAAGTTCATCGTTGTCCCGGAGCGAATCGCTGTTGATACCAGTCAATGGTTTCCCGCAAACCTTCATCCAATGTGAATTTGGATTGCCAGTCCAGCATGCGTTTGGCTTTATCACAGCTCAAATACTGTTTGGGAATTTCGCGGCTGGCTTCGTTCAGAACTTTTGGCGTTAGGTGAGATTGGCCGGTAAGCTTCAGAATCTGATCCACCAGTTCCAGCACGGACACAGGCGTTTCCGTGCTGAAGTTGAAAGCTTCGCCATTGAATTGTGCATCGGGCAACCGTTCCGCCAGCGTCAAATACGCGTCCACCGCATCCCGCACGAAAAAGTAATCGCGAATGAACTTGCCGTCACTGCGGATGACCGGAGCTTCATTGCGCAATGCCGAACGAATCGTTCCGGGAATCAACCGGTTGAAATTCAAGTCGCCGCCGCCATACAAATTGCCGCAACGAGTGATGGCGACAGGTGTTTGATAGGTGTGGAAGTACGAAAACGCGATGAATTCCGAACAGCTTTTGGAAACGTCGTACGGGTATTTGCTGTTCAGCGCTTCGTCTTCGGTGTACGGCAATTGCTCTTGTTCGCCATAAGCCTTGTCGCTGGAAGCGACGACGACGCGTTGCACCAGTTTGGAATTAACGCGACAGGCTTCCATCAAATTCCAGGTTCCGCGAATGTTTGCTTCAAAAGTCGACAGTGGTGCACGTAACGCTGTGCCGACAATCGTTTGCGCGCCTAGATGGAACACCGAATCAATTTCGTATTCGTTCAGCGCGCGCGCCAGCGTGTCGTAACTTTCCAATTCGCCGCGAACGACATTGACTCGGTTGATCGAACCGGAATTCACCAGACGGCTTTCCGGAACCCAATCGCGAACCAGACATGTCACGTTTGCTCCGCGTTGGAGCAATTCTTCCGTCATCCACGAACCCAGCAAGCCCGTCGCTCCGGTGACGAACACATTGCGACGATTCCAAAAATTCATTCCCACACTTTCCAAGGCGCTCTCCCCTCATTCCACAATGATTCCAACAAATATTTTTCTCGCAACGTGTCCATCGGCTGCCAGAATCCTTCGTGCCGAAAAACCATGAGTTGTTCCTCAGCGGCCAATCGTTCCAACGGCTCACGTTCCAGCACGGATTGATCGTTGGCCAGATAATCGAAGACTCCCGGCTCAAACACAAAAAAACCGCCGTTGATCCAGCCTTCGCCGGTTTGCGGTTTTTCGCGAAACTGCGCTACGCGGTCGCCATCCAAAATCAATTCGCCAAAGCGCGCCGGTGGACGCACCGCCGTCACCGTTGCCAGCTTTCCATGCGAGCGATGGAATTTGACCAACGCGCTGATATCTACATTGCCCAGACTGTCGCCATATGTCACCGAAAAGCTTTCGTTGCCAATCAAACGCTTCAGCAACAAAACACGTCCACCAGTCATCGAATCCATTCCGGTATCAATCGCTCCGACTCTCCAATCCATTCGGTTTGGTGTGATAATTTCCATTGAGCGGTCGCCGAGATCAATGACGTAATCGCTATGATGAATGAAGAAGTTGTGAAAATACTCCTTGATCATCTCGCCTTTGTATCCGCACGCCACCAGAAAATTCTTGAAACCGTGATGGGCATAGATGTTCATGATATGCCACAAGATTGGCTTGCCGCCGATTTCCACCATCGGTTTCGGACGAACGGTTGTCTCTTCAGCGAGGCGAGTGCCTCTTCCACCGGCCAAAATTACAACTTGCATCTCACACCACCGTCACTTCAGGAACAGGAAGAATGAATTTGCCGCCACGCGCTTTGTATTCGCTCTGCTGGCGCATAATTTCCTCGCCGAAGTTCCAGGCCAGAATCAACAGGTAGTCCGGTTGCCGTTCCAACAAGGTCGAAACCGGCAATACTGGAATGTGCATTCCGGGAGTAAACATTCCCAGCTTTAACGGATTTTTGTCCACCACGTAAGGCAGCAAGTCAGTGCCGATCTGGCAATAATTCAACAGCGTATTGCCTTTGGCCGCCGCTCCGTATCCGGCGACGGTTTTGCCCTCAGCTTTCAACCGATTCAATAAATCCAGCAAGGATTCGCGGCTGCGCTCGACACTTCTGGCCAACTGCTCAAAACGCTCAAAGCTGGTGAAACCTTTGCTCTTTTCTTCTTCCGCCCAATCCAGCACCTGAGCCGAATGAGTTTGATAAACTTCTGCATGCCCGGCGTGCATCCGTAACGAACCACCGTGAATCGGCACGTGGTCCATGCGGACAATTCGCAAGCCCGCCGACTCGCACAACCGCATCAACGAAGTCACCGAAAAATAACAAAGATGTTCGTGGTAAATCGTGTCGTATTCCGTGCGGTTAAGCAGATCGCCCAGGTACGGCATTTCAATGATGACCAAACCGTTTTCGCCGATGACCGCTTTGCAACCGCGCAGGAAATCCTGCGTGTCGTCCACGTGAGCCAGCACGTTGTTGCCAATCACGGCTTTGGCAGGACCATATTCAGCGCGAACTTTTTGGGCGGTTTCAAGACTAAAGAACTCGTTAATCGTTTCAACTCCGTTCGCGCGCGCCATCGCGGCAACATTCGTCGCGGGGTCAATGCCCAGAGTTTTGACTCCCAATTCCTGAAAACAGCGCAACAGACTGCCGTCGTTGCTGGCGACTTCGATCACCAGATCGTCGGCGGTCAGCCGCTGCATTTCCGTCACCGATTTGGCGTAGGCTCGATTATGTTGCGCGATGGTTTCCGAAGTTCCGGTCACGTACAGGTAATGGCGGAACAGAACTTCGGGATCAACCACGTCCGGGATTTGCACCAGCGAACAGGTTTCGCAGAAATGCGTATCGAGCGGAAAGAACTGCTCTTCGGCGAATTCATCCGGCGATTTCAAAAACGAATTCGCCAGCGGCTGCGCCCCCAAAGGCAAAAAGAGCTTGAGACTATTTTCGCCGCAGGCCCTGCAAGTTTCTCTTCGATGATAAACAGGTGATTTTGACATTTTGGGATTCACCATAACCTCCATCTGTTAGTGGGTGATTGCTGCTGTAGTTTTATCGTTTTTGAGTTCGGAGTTCAGACGACGACGCCACTTCGGCATTTCAGGAGAAAAGCGAAAGATCATCAGGTTGCGCAGAAACTCCCAGCACGTCATCACGCGAACGTGAGAAAGTCCGTTGCCGCGCATTCGCGCAAAGACGTTGAATTCCAAAACCCGCAACCCCATGTAATGGGCCTTGATGACAATTTCCGGATCAAGAAACCAATTCTTCGATTTCAAATCCATCGCTATCAACGCATCGCGCGGCAGAATCTTCGGGCTGCCATTGACATCAATCGAACCGAGTCGCGGCCACAACGCACGCACCATCAGGTTGTAGCCCACCGAAACGACTTTGCGCCACAATCCATCCATTCGGAATCGCCGCCGGACTTTGGCCAGAACATTGCCATTTGTGGTTTTAACCGAATCAAACAGCGCAACCACATCTTCGGCATCAACCTGTCCATCGCAAGGAATGATTCCAATCCAAGATGCGCGGCAAACCTTGATGCCTCTGAGTATGCCGTTGCCATAACCTTCGTTGACCTCGACGCGGTGATAGACAATGGCTGGATCGTTGGCCGCCATCTCGCGAATCATTTCGCCGGTTCGGTCGCGCGAACCGTTGTCCACGGCGATCAGTTCCAATTTGATGCCTGCTTTTCTGAATGCGGCAGTAAATCGCGGGATGGTGTAACCGATGATGTCTTGTTCATTGTAACAAGGCATCACAAAAGAAAGTTCGGGTTCTGACCTAGGGGTGAAAGTTTCCATAATCAAGCTCCAATTCCTGCCTTCGCGCCCACAACTGTGCGGCGAAGGTCATGGGCAAACATGGTTCGTGTGAACTTGCCGAGTCCTGAAGGATGTTCGCCGAAAGTGGCAATGCGAGTTTCAATCATCGCCCGTTTATCGGCATCAACCGCCGTGGCAAAGCTGCGCGGCTGATCGAAGGCGTACAGATCCAAATGATCTGCGTACCCGTCTTTACGCCAGGCTTCCACATCATATGAAGCCGTCCATTCAGGATTTGACGCCAGCACTTCAGCAAACGGTACGTGCAGCAGAATGCAGCGCAGATAATCCGTGACCGCCTGGAGCTGAGCCAGATCAGTTCGCAATACAGCTTCATCTTGCGCGGAAGAAATTACTGTTTGCAGAAACTCAATCGCTTCTTGTGTCAGGTAAAACCGGCCAAGCATCGAATACTTGCTGAGCAGATTGCCGCCTTTGCTGCCATTCACCAGCGAATCAAAATTTTGCCGTGCCCACTCAATGCAGGCTTCTCTGGTCTGAAACAGCTCTTCCTGACTTTCTTGCAAAAAGTCGTCAATCATTGCGCGAAACTTCGGCGGCGCTTGATCCAGCATCTGCTGCATCCGCACCATCAGGTCAAACGGCTTGATGCCTTCGTGACGCGCGTACTCAAACGCTTCCTCAAAATTGCCTTCGTAATAAAAGATGGTCAGCAACAGGTGAAAGACTCTCGCTTCCAGATATTCGTCAAAACTGAAATCCGGCGTTTCGACCACCATCTCTTCAGTTTCGATGACTGGCTGGCCTGTGTAATTGCCGATGTTGCGAGCCACAACCCGAAACCGGGTTTTGAATTGAAATTGGTCCCGGCTTTCAGGATTACTCAGTGGAGCGCCGTGCAACAACATCAATTGGTGCGCGGAGATTCGCTTAACCCCGGCTTCCAGCAAATCGCTGACGGCTTTCATAAACGAAGCTTTGGTTTCACCGGGCATGCTCAGAATCAGTTCGCCATACGATTGCATTCCCTGCGCGATGACTTCTTTTTGAATGTCGGCAAAGGTGTTCAGACTGATGTTTGCCCGTTTGATGTTTTTCAGCACTGCCGGGTCCAACGATTGGACAGCGGCGGTCATGGGCAACCGGCCTTTGACCGTGCGCATAACCTTGATGATTCGCTCGCCGCGATTTTTGCCAGTCGTGGTTCTCAGGTATTGCGGCCAGTTATAACGCTCTTGCAGATGGCGGATGTATTCGGCGATTTCTTCATCGCGCTGATACATTCCGAAATTGTCGTCGGCGAAACACAGCGTGACTTCAGGGCGAATGCGTTCCGCGATGTATTGCAAATCGGCTTTCACGTTTTCCACCGAGTGAGCGTAAATCTTGCTATTGGCTTCGACGCTGGAATTGCAATAGGTGCAGCTAAACGGGCAGCCCCGCGCGATCTGCATCATTGGAAAGTAGCCGGTCTTGAAATAATCATCCATCAGTCCAGCCAAGTACGGCGACGGGATTTCATCCAAATCGCGCATACGCTCTACTTCGCCGCCGACGATAAATTCGTTTGTTCGTGGATGAATCCACATGTTTCCGGCAACCGGTTCTTCAAACACCCCTTCACCAGAACCGCCGACTTCGGCAAGGCGGCGAACGATATTCAAAAAAGCGCGTTCGCCTTCGTACGTCGGCCCGCGAACGGCGATGTCAATCTGCGACATTCCGCGCAAAAAACTTTCCTGCTCGGCAGCAGTCAACGGAAAGTTCGGCCCGCCCATTAACGTCAACATTTTCGGATTGCGAGCTTTCGCGTAGCTGGCGAAATGAAGCGAGAGATTGTGATTCCACGAATAACTGCTCAATCCCAGAATGTCCGGAGGAGCACTATCAAGTGCGGTCTTCAAATCCGCAGGTTCACGGAAAATCTTGATGTCCAGAGAATGCCGTGAATCAAGATATTCGCGGGTATAAATCGCCAGATTGGCAACGCCCAACGGGTAAATGTCTGAACTAAACGTCAGTTGGTTATGGCCGAGATCGGCCAGGAAGATTCGCATACAGTTTTCCTGTCATTGATTTCAGCCTGCAGAGGCTGCGTGTCCGAAAAGTTTTGTTCGCTGAATGCCTTCAGCAATACCTGTCGGCGGCGTCCAACCGGCCACTTGTCGCAACCGATCAACCGTGACGGTGTCGTGTTGCATTTCTTCGGGGCGAGTAGCGATTGCGCCAAACTGTAATTTATCTTCGGGGATGTTAAGGGCTGAAGCCGCCGTTTCAACAAAACGGCGAACGCTTGTTAGATGGCCTGTCGCCAGATTTACGACGTCACCCAGTTGGGCATTTGCCGAGGCAAGCCGCAGCAAGCCTTCGGCGACATCTTCGACATAGGTGAAATCTCGTTGTTGCGTTCCAGCAGTAAGTGGTAAGACTTGATCGCCATTTGCCGCTTGGAGCAAAGACGGCAGTAAACGCCCGTCATGTTCGCCAGGGCCGTATACGGTGAACAATCGGGCGGTGATTCCCTTGACGCCGAGCTTCCGACTGAACTGCGATAACAGATTTGTTCCCATCAGCTTGGATTTGCCGTATAGCGTCGTCGGATTGGCAATGGAATCTTCGGCCAGATTGCCTGCGATTTCCCCATACTCCAACGCCGATCCGGCGTGAACGATGTTTTGCCCCGACCAGTTTGTCTTTGAGTTCATGGCCATCGTTTTGCAGATGGTTTCAACCAAATGGGCGTTAATTCGATACGCTATTTCTTCGTTGCGCTCCGAACGATCCACGCCGTATCCGGCCAGATTGAACACGACATCTGGCTTGATTTTCGCCACCAACTTCGCGGTGGCTTCGAGTCGCTGCAGGTCTGCTTCAAGGATCTCACCGTTGACGCCGTATATCGAAAAAATTCGCTCGGCGCTTTTCACATCGCGTACAGCCAAGTAAGTCCGCGATTCTGTTTGGCAAATCCGCCGCGCCACCCAGCGGCCAATGAATCCCGCCGCGCCTAACACCAAAACCCGTGTTCCTGCATTCAACGTCACAAGGTGCCTCTCTGAACAATCGCCGATTCTCGAACTTCACTTCACCGCTATCGTGGTCAGATTGGTCGTTCGCCGATTCAACTTGATGGCGACCGGCACGGCATTGCCGACCGGCGCATTCGGGGGGATGACCACGTTCAATTGCCACAAGCCAACAAAGCCCGGCGTCAAGCCGCTGAACGCCACCGTTGCAGGCACATCGCCAACCGTAATCAGCGGCGCAGCTTTGGTCGCATAAATCAGCCCGGCAGGAGTCGCCACTCCGGAAGCCAGAGTCAACGTCTGGCCGTTGGCCGGATTGATGAATTCACCGCCTGGTCCGTTGGCAAATAAAGTCACCACTCGACCCCGCGCTTCAGGTTTCGCAATCGAATTTTGCGCCGGATCGCCATTGAGTGAAAAATCCTGATTGACGGCAACAGCTTGTTCTTTACCTGTGGCAGAGACGGTAAACACACCGGGAGCTGCGCTGAGGACAATCATATACCCCGTCGAAACCGGAACGTTGTTGTTTAACACTTCGATTTTCGCCAAGCCGGGCTGGATTTGAAATGGAATCTGATAGTTGATCTGAAACGCTCCCGCACCTTGCCCGCCTCCGACGCCAACGAAAAACAGCGGAGCCAAGACGTTGTTCACTCGCACGGAAACATTCGACAGCGTGGTCGGCAACGGAGTTGATCCGGCGGAAACCGTCACGTTCAGGCCGGCAGGAAAGCCTGTGCCAAACGCGGCTTCGATCTGTCCAGGCGAACTTGCCCGCGCATAACTGGAAGCATCCACCGAAACCACCGTAGGCGTGGATTTTCCATACACCGTAATCACGCCGTCACTCGGAATCGAAGTGTTGAGCGCCTGACCGGAGACGATAGTGATGTCCGCCGCGTCAATGTTGTACTGGCTAGACGTGGTGTATTTAACGCCATACGTTCCGGCGGGCAACCCTTGCAGCGTGATGTTTCCTCCGGCAAAGGTTTTGACGACGGCAACAAACTTTCCATCCGTGTTGACGAACACTGCCGGGTTGAATGTGTCGGAGTTGGTTGTCGCTTTGATGCGAAGCGCGCCAGTTCGGATAAATTTGAAATATTGCCGCAAAAACTTTGTTCGGCTCCCCATCGTTATCGTCGGGTTATTTGGATTGCTATCGTTGACATCGTAATAAGCGCTACCGTCATCGTTGCCGCCCAGAGAAAATGCCAGCGCAAATTGTTGCCACGAAGAGTTGTTCGCAATCGTCAGGTCGGCATGCAAATCGTTCTGGTTCGCTCCGATCAATTCCAAATGCGCCGTGTTGATCTTGTATTGGGCACCGCGAGTGGCGAAACCTTGCAAAGCGCTATCGGAAGATCCGGCATACCGATGATACGAAATCTCTGAAATGTACTGGCTGACACCTGCAATCTGGATCAATTGATCAAAGTATGTCAGTGAATTGAACATGTTGGTGCAGGACGGGGCCACAAAGTCAGGATAAAAACCATTTGCCCGCAACCGGTTTCCGGCGGCAACCAGACAGTTGCCGATCTGTGTCGCGCTCCAATCGGCATTGGTGTCCGGCTCCAGAATCATTTCAAATGCGTCCGGAGTGAAACCGTACTTGTCGCGCATGTGCAGAAATGTCGCCAAGACAAACTCTGCATATTCTTCCGGCGAGTTTTTGTGCTCGAAAGCCGATGCCGCGAAATCCACGTAACACAAATTCAAAAACAGCTTTTCCCCTCTGGCAGCCAAACGCTGGCGAATCGGGATGACGACGTTCTCAATGTTGAAATCCAACTCGAAGAACTTGAAGCCATTCGGATTGATGACTTGCGGATCGTTGTTGTCGTTGATGATTTCGTAACGGCGCACTTTCCAATCGTTGAAATTGATCTGGCCGTTTGTATACCGCTCGGAATAATCCACGGAATTTTCCAGCCCGCTTCTCAATTCCAGACGCAACCGATTCAATCCCAAATCATTGACGGCGGAATCAAACAAAGGATTTTTGTAATTCGGGAACGCCGGATTGACGTTCGAGCGGTTTGTCACTGTGCCGACTTCGGCAATTTGCCCGGCTTGCGCGACGGCTTCCCACCCCACCATCGTTTGATAACTGACACTGGGGTCAATTGTGATCGTCGCCTGTTGGAACGGAATCAATTTCCGCAACGATTTCGGCAGAGGAGCCACAGCGAACAGAATCATCAGTCCAAGAACTGGTATTCCAATCTTTAACACAAGACCTCTCCTTCGTTTTGCATCGGACATGCGGTTGTAATCGTGATCAGTCTTCAACTGTGTGTGTGGCAAATTCAGCGCGATGATCAGCCCATTGCGCCAAGTCAAAAGTTCCCGAAGAGCTTAAGGAAGCGACAGCCGCATAGGCCATCGCCAGCGCGTGATGTGTGTTGTCGTGAGCAAACAATCCTTGACGTCCAAACGTCAAAACCCGATCGAGCTGGCTGGCCCAGGCATCCAACAAACCAAAATGTTGTTCGTAACCTTGAAGGTAAATCGGATAGGCATGCGAAAGCCGTTTCGTCACCACTTCCAGAATTGGAGCCTGAATTGGTAATCCGCTTCGCTCTAGCGCACGGCTGGCCAGTTTTCCCAACTCTTCATCTGTCATTCGCCAGACGTTGTCATCCACGTCGCACGGCAATTCGCAGCAAAGCACCGTGCGATCTTTCGGCACAGTGCAAGCGCTGTAGTTTTTCGGTTCGGAAATTCGGGTTAGTTCGGTTTCGGCATCCGGGAAATAATGCGCGTCAAATTCAGTGAACTGCGATTGGCCGATGACCAGATAAATCAGAATCATCGCGCGAAATTTGATATTCCGCCCGGCTTCGATCACTTCCGGCGGCGCAGCAGGATTCACCAACCGAGCCAAAGTCGTAATCGGTATCGTTGACCAAACATAATCCGCCTCGATGGTTTGCGAAACGCCTGCGCGCTGAACTTCAATTCGATGCGGCGTGCCAAGATGGATTTTGTGAACCGTTGTATCACGCCAAAGCTGCGCGCCGTCGGCAAGCGCGGCGCTAGCGAGCGCTTGGCTGATTTGTCCAAAACCTTTCCGCGGATAGAAAAACCGTCCCGCGCCCGGAGCTTTGAACCCAGGCACAAGCGCCAAAACTTTCTTGACCATCTTCATCAGCGAACCTGCGCTGACGCGGCGATAGGCTTGGATCGCTGAAAGCTGCTCCGCTGGAACGCCCCAAATCTTTTGAGCGTACGGATGGTAAAAGTCCCTGAAAATTGTCGACCCGAGATTGCGCTCCAGCACACTGGCAAAGCTGGCTTCGCCGTTTTGCGGTGACGTAGGAATCAGCTTTCGCACCGAATCAAACGCGACACCTGTGGCGAAAGAGATCGGCAACCGTAACATCAAATCAACCGGTTTGAGCGGAAAATGAATCCAGCGGCCACGCAAACAAATCCGTCCGTGACGTGGACGATCCAGCAAATCTTCGCCAAGCAAACTGCGCAAATCGGCCATGATTTCCGGGTGACACGACGGGTGAAGCCGATGGCTGCCGTAATCCAGCATCAATCCATCCAGATCAAAACTGCCCGAATTGCCGCCGACATCGCTGCGTTGTTCCAACACAATGGTTTCGGCTTTTCCGCTGCGCGCCAATTGCCAGGCAGCGCCCAATCCAGCAGGACCTGCGCCCAAAATCGCAATGCGCGGGCGATTCGTTACGGAATGTGTGTCAGCGTTTAAGGCTGGAATGGAATCAGACGACAAAGGGGATAAACCTCTTGGTAGTTTGGCAGTAAACGTCGTAACCGGGCAAGGTTTCGACCAGCTTTTTCTCTTCGCGCGTGGCTTGCAGCAGAATCACCGGTGTCATCAACGCCACGCCTAACACCAGCCACGAATTCAAGCTCAATTCCAACCCGAACAGCAACAGAATGTCGCCGACGTAGATCGGGTGACGAACATATCCGTAAATGCCGTTTGAAACCACCTTCTGATGCGACAGCACCTGCGCTGTTTCAATGTCTGACCAATTGTTGTCGAGCTGGAACCGCGCAACGATGGCAATCAATAATCCGGCGGTGTAAATCCCCACGCCGGCCACGCGCAACGAAAATGGTTCCTGACTGATGGGTAGAACTTCCGGCAACATCGTTTGCGCAACGATGCCCAGCAAGATGGCAATCTTGACCATTTTGACCAGTTGCACGGTTAACGGTTGTGGCTTCGGAGTGAGCTTTTCGGCGGAAGGAGTTTTCCGCCGCTTCAAAATTTCCCAAACCGCTTTATGCGCGATCAACCCTGCCAGCAGGTAAAGTCGTAAAAAAATCATTGCGAAAAAGTTTCTTCCTCTTGATTACTGATTTCCGCCACGGCAACCGCGCGCGAAGCTTCCATCGGCCCGCTGTGCAATGCGATGCGACGAACGACTCCGTCGGCCACCATTCCGATCAGCAGGAACTGCAAGGCGATCAACAACAGCAAAATCGCCGACGTCGAAAGCACAGGCGTGTACAGCACAGACCAATCTTGGCCTGGATGGCGCAGCGGAGACGTTGCGATGTCGTAAATCACTTTCAGAACTCCCAGCGAGCCAAACGACAACGCAGCCGGAATGAACACTTTCAACGGTTGAAACAGCATCGCCATTCTCAGCACCAGAATAATGAAATCCATAAAGTGGCGCGGCACGATCTTCGATCTTCCGACACGGGCGTAATAATCAATCGGGTGATAAATCACGGAATAATCGTCCGCCATCAGAGCCAGCGTGATGGTCGTGGTAAAGGAGAATTTGTTCGACAGAACCGAAAAGTATTGCATCGCCAGTTCACGGCGAAATGCTCGCAATCCTGAATTCAAATCAGGAATCTTTCTTCCGGCGATGCGTTCGGCAAGCCATCCCAACATCAGCTTCGCGGGTTTGCGAACCAGCGGAATATTGACGTTTTGACCGACACGCGCTCCGACAGCCATGTCTGCCGTTCGCAGCTTTTCCAACAACACGGGAATCTGATCCGCCGGATACGTTCCGTCAGCGTCCGTAATGCAAATCATGTCATACTTTGCTGCGGTAATGCCTGTTTTCAGTGACGCACCATACCCGCGATTCATCAAGCTTTTTAGCACTCTGGCTCCTGCTCGCACCGCTTCGTCAGCCGTTCGATCATCCGAACCGTCATCCACCACAATGATTTCGTGCGGGATGCCGAACTGTTGCAACGTCTGCCGCACATTTCTCACCTCTGCACCGACAGCCTTTTCTTCATTGAAGGCAGGTATCACAACGGAAACCCGCAAAATCTCGTCTCTCATTTCACCTCGTTTCACCAGAGCCGCACAGTGACCGGTGCGGACTCATTGCACTTTCCCAGACAGCTGAACAGTTACTATATTTTTCTGGCGGCAAACGAACACTTCACCGCCACCCAATGTTCCCGGAAAGACTTTTACAACCTCAAAATCTTTCTCAATAACTCGCCAGACATCCGGGCGATAAGCTTTAACCTGAATCGGAATCGTATACACCAGCCAGACGTCCGAACGGCCTTGCCGAACCGCATCCAATTCAGCCTGTGTTTGCGCCGCAGCCCAATCCGGCGCGAAGTATTTGGCGTAGGCAACGCCCGCTAACCCGACGGCCACAACCGCATCTCCGTTGTGGCGATTGCTTTCCACGAACTCGCGCGCGCCCGTGTAATTCTGTTTCGGTAAGGCATAACAACGCGGAATCGTAGCGGTTGAAACCGTAATCATCAAAACTGCCAACACCGTCCCAACCGTCGCCAACTGACGATCCGAGATCCGTTCCGCCGAAACAAACCACCGCAACAGTTCAGGCAACTTCATTGCCCCATTTACAGCGATCAGCAATCCAAACCCCATGGCGAAGAAAAACAAGCGCGGCCAGAAATTGTGACTCCACAACAGCGTCGTCACTCCGGCAAACACCGGCGGCAAAATCATCGAACACAACGCCATCAAATCCCGTCGCAACAATCCCCACACGCCTACGCCAACCATCACTCCGCCAGCCAGCAACACGATCACAGCGGAAAACCCAAACTGCAGACTGCGCAAACTTTCCTTCACCAGCCACCACAAACTCACCCATTCCGATGGCTCAGAAACTTCGTGAATACCGGTTTGGAAAAATTCCGGCAATGCCAGCGCATACACTTGCAAGGTCAGCGTTCCGCATAAAGCCCAGGCCACAAACGGATACCAACGCTGTTTGCCTGCCAGCCGCCGCGCGCCCAACAGTTTCGGCGCAACCAGCCAAACCAAATACAACAAACCGTGCGCGGCAACGACAAAGATCATTGTCATGTGAACCCACGCGCCAATCGCCGCCACAACGCCATATGCAATCCACCAACCGAGCCCACGCCCCCACGCCTCCAGCCACAACCACGTCGCCAGCGTCGTGAACAACATCAAGCCCATATATCCGCGCGCGTTCTGCGAAAACCAGATGTGGTGATATGACAGCGTCAGCAAAGTACTGCTAAATAAAGCAACTCGACGGTCAAACACATGGCGTCCAACCAGAAACAACGCCCAAACGCTGGCGACGCCAAAGATGACTGAAGGCAATCGAACCGCCCAAGCACTTTCGCCAAACCATTGCGCTGACAAATGAGCCAAAATCGAATAGAGCAAATGCTGATTTTTTGACGGGAAACTGGTTAGCATTTCGCCAAACGGGTGCCGAATGAAGTCCAACACCATCAAAATCTCGTCAAACCACAGGTCAGTGTTCAGCCGAAACATTCTCAACACCAGCGCGACGATGGTCAGTACAGCCAGAATCAGCAGCGCTTGTTTGTCTATTTTCAGTCCGCTGGGATTCTGGCTGCCGGAATCCTGACTCAAGCCGGGCTTCTGATTCGTGCGGCGTCCAATCATTCCCGCAACAATCAACGCGAATCCATGAACCGCCAGCAGAATGCGAAACAGCGTTGGCCCCCACTGCAACGACCGCGAAGTGTTGGTCAGCAACGCCTGATGATAATTGGCGTTCGACACCAACGCAGCGAACAACACCAGCACACCACCAGTTACAAGCAAACTCAAAGAAACAACTGAACGCCGATTCATACGATCCGCTCCCACAACGCGGCCAGAACTCCGCGATAAATCACCAATGCGTTGAAAATTCCCCAACCCAGAATCGCCAGCATCAGAGGTTTGTCGCTGACCAACATCCTGCTTGGGTTACCACCATTTTCTGCCTTCTGTGTCAGCACCATATATCGCAGCATTCCATACAGGACGAACACCGTCCCGTATATCAACTTGTCCGTTCCAAATCGCGCAACTGTTTCGGGAGCGACGGTGTACAGCGTGTAACAAACAATCGTTGCGCCAACCAGAATGTTATTCACCTGTTCCAAATACGTCACCGAATATTGGCTTAGCACCTGACGATGTTCGCGCGCCGTGTCGGTCAGCATCATCAATTCCTGCCGTCGTTTGACGAAGGCCAGATACAGCGCCAACAGAAACGCACAAACAATCAGCCAATGCGTCGGTGTCACTTTCACCGCAGCCGCTCCGCCAACCACGCGCAGCACAAAACCTGTGGCAATGGTCATGCAATCCAGTATGACGACATGTTTCACTGCCAGCGAATACCCAAACGTCAACATCCCGTAGCCGATGGCTAGCGCCAGGAACTGCCAGCTAATGATCACGGCAATTCCAAATGACATTCCCAGCAACACGACCGAAGCAAGAATCGCGACTGACACTGCCAGTTCGCCCGAAGCAATTGGGCGGAACCGTTTTTCCGGATGGGCGCGATCAGCTTCGGCATCGGTGATGTCATTAACAATGTACAGCGCGCTGGCGATCAGACAGAACACAGCAAACGCCAGCAAGGCTGAACCAACGGCGCGAATGTCACCAAGCTTTTGCCCGAACAACAACGGAGCCAGTGCAAACAGATTCTTCGTCCATTGATGCGGACGCATCGAAACCAGCACCGCGTGCAAACTTCCTCGGCGTGGAAGCGCTGCTTGGGCCTGAATTGTCGATGCGGGTTGGCTCATATCTTTGCTTCACTCCACTGACTCCATCGCACTGACCAAACGCCGACCAGAATTGCCGCCGTCAGAACAAACAGAGGCAAGGGCGAAACGCCCTGAGCTGAAAAGCCGCCGTATTGTCCACCCAGATTTTGCATCGTCGTCAACACCGGCAGCTTGAAACCACCAATAAAAACATTCAGCACCGGGTCCAGAACTCCCAGACCGCGTTCGACATCGCGGTACATCGCCAGACACCACGATTGAGTCAACGCGATGACAACCACAAAATAAGCAACCACACGCGGAAGTTTCATCAATGTTACCGCCGCCAGGATGAACAACAACGGGAACGCCGGAGCGAAATACCGTATGCCGCTGTTGAATTGCAGCCGCGAATAACCCACGCAACTGAAAAATAGCCAGAGCGCAACGCTCAGCGTTGACAACGACAACACATCAAATGATTCCAGCCGTTGTTCGCGCCGGTTCGCCCACCAAACTCCGAGCGCTAATAAAAACAGCAGACAACTGGTAAACAGTCCGTAGCGATAATCCACCAACAACGCCAGCAACAAATCCGGCTGCGGCAAACTGAAGCCTTGATAGCCTTGTTCGATGTAAGCGACTTTCGGCATCCAATGCTGAGCAGGCAAAAACGGATTGCCGAAACTTCGCCACTGATAAAACCAGAGCAAGCTCACTGGCGGCAGAGTTCCCAGCACATACATCACCCCTTGACGAATCGCATCTGCCAGCGAAGCTTCGCGCCAACGTTTAGCCAGTCCATAAGCGAAAAGGCCTAACAGCATCACCACGCCGCTGTAATCCATCAACAGCGCCGCGCCTCCGCAAATGCCGCCCAGAAAGTACCTGGCTTGCGTCGTCCAACGTTTGTTCCGGCCCGGATTCCACATCAACACCAGGCCGAAAAACGCCAGATTGGCCATCAGCATGTTCTGGTTCAAAAACCCCGTTCGGAAAAACACGGGCGTGCCGAATCCGTAAAGCAATGCCAGCAAGGCCGCCGTTTTGTCCGAAGCGAACACTTGGCGCAACACATAAAACATCGCCACAACGCCCAACGCCGAAATCGGAGCCATTGCGAACAATTGCATCACCAACGCAGCCAGTCCGAATTTGATGTCATACCCGCGTACCCAGGATTGTTTGAAAAACTCACGCGCCATCGGCCAAGGCGAATTGTAGTTCGGCGGTTCAGTTAATCCGCTGGCGGCGCGTTGCTGGCGAACTCGCTCGACAATGCGATCAATCACTGGACGCGCGATCGCATAGGGAATTGCGGCAATCATCGAAGCTCCAGGGTTGTTATTGATGTGCCAACCGTAGCCTTCTTTTTCAAACAAGTCGGGATGCAAATTGGCGTATTCATCCACTCGAAAGGAAAAGTGATCGCCAATCGCCAGCGCCGGATAAATCTCGCGCGCGACATTCGTTGCAAAGTGCAGCCCGTACACCAGCCAGCAAGTCAGGAACAGCCGCCAAGCCAGGCCGCGCGTTGTGAACCGCCAGCATTCGATTTCCACCTGTGTCACCACCACTTGATTCTTCAACGAACAGCCTCCGACAATTCCCTGCCCGGCAATCCCATTTCGCCGGTCAATCCCAACCGCCGACGCCCAACCCACCAAGCGCTCAGCCAAACCAGAACTTCAGCCGTGAACAATCCGGCAGCCGCCCCGCTCACTCCAGCCGCTGAATACCCCACCGGAATCAAAAGCACAGAAGCAACAGCGCCAATCAATGCTGTCAGCATCTCTGCGGTTTGTTGCCCGGCGGCAATCAGTCCAAACCGGTAATGTCCGCTGACGGCCGCCACTGCGCAAACTCCCGCAAACCATTGCAGCGCCACGCCAGCCGGAGCGAACTTCTGGCCATAAACAATTCTGGCCGCCAGCGGAGCCACCGCCACCCAAATGCCTGCGCCGATCAACGAAGCCAGCATGACTCCGCGCAACGAACGTGCAATCAGCACCGCAAACGATCCGTCGTTTGCCACCCAATTGCGCGACATCGAAGGCAGCAGGTTGAAAAAGTACAGCCAGACAAACGTGTGCAGCGCCATCAGAATTCGCATCGCTCCGCCGAAATAGCCAACGTCTTCGGGCGTGGCAATCAATCCCAGAATCAACGTTGCGCCCGTCATTTTCAGAACCCAGAAAATCTGGCTCAAGCCGATAGTCATTCCTTCGCGCAACACCTGCGAGGAAACTTGCCAGCGCAGTCGAATCGTCCCGCCCAACCGGCGCCGGTACATCCACACGCCAAAAAGTCCGGCGCTGGCCAATCCGATTGTTTCCGCCAACCCAACCAGCCAGATTTGAGAGGATTGATGCACCAGCGCAAACACCATTGCGGCAAACACCAACTGCCGGATAACCTGAATTGTCGCGACTGTTTGCATGCGGTCGTGTCCCTGAAACACCCATTGCAACAATAGCGGCATCGCCAACAAGCTCAGCCCATACAGTAACAGCAACTTCGTCTGAAGGATCGAGCGGCTAAAGACCAAGGCAAAAATCACCAGTGCGACATACAGTCCGATCGCCAGCAGCAATCGCACCAGAACAATTTCAGAAACCAACGCTTTCGTTCGTTCCGGCGATTTCGCAATTTCGCGCGCGCCAAAAGGGTTGAACCCTTGCTCGACAATCAGCCCCGCGCACATAACCGCTGCCGCCGCGAATTCGATGTAACCGAATCCGTACGGCCCGGCGATTCGCGCCAAATAGGCGAACGCGGCAAAAGTCAGCACCTTCGCGGCGATTTCGGCTCCGGCTAATGACAAAAAGTTTTTGAACAAGGTCAAGCTCATTAGCTCCGCGACGGCAGCACTGGCAAAGAAGTTTTGCCACCAATGCTGTAATCCGCTCGTTCGCCAACTGGCAGAGGTTCAGGCTTCTGCCAGACTTTTGCGCCGACCATCGCCTTGGCAAGTTGAACGGGTTGGAAAGTGATGCTCGGCCACATAAAGATTTCGTTGGTGCAGTAGCATTCTTTAGCGCTGATTGAAGCACGCAACTGTTTGGCTTCATCTGAATGCCAGATTTCCATAAATGTGTGTTGCCGCAAATTGCCGATGGGTTTGTGCTGTTCGCACAAACCGACATCGCCGTTGGCGTTGATGACAACACTCAACACTCCAGCCCGACAAGGCACAACTTGCCGCTGTTCCTGGGCAGTTTTGACTTTCGCCCATTGCAACATCGGTTCGACGATGCTGCCGTAACGGCTTTCTTCGCGCGGCGCCCACAATCGCTGAACGTATTCATATAGCTTTTGATACTCGGCCAGCTTCGGCCCTTGCAGCGAAGGATTTTTTCGGTCGCCGCGAATCAGCGCCAGATTGTGATGCGACATCTGCGGGCAACGTTCGTACAAATACGTCGTCAGCCGGCGAATCTCGTCCATGTTCTCCGACGTGGCGGTCGAGATGGAATGAATCTGCAGGCGCGGGTCTTCTTTCTGCAATTCCACCAACGCGTCGTACGTTTCCATCGAACGTTTGAATGCGCCGGGCGACACACGGAACCGGTCGTGAAACTCTTCCATTCCGTCCAACGACAATTCAATGGCGAAAATCTTCAGGCTTTTTTCCTGCAGCGTTTCCCGAATTTGCGTGATGGTTTTTTCCGTGTACCAACCGTTGCTGGGAACGTAAATTTCCTTGACGCCGTTTTGCTGTATGAACTGACGGCAAACCGCGCCGAACTCTTTTCGCAAAAACGGTTCACCGCCAGACAGATTCAAGTTCTCAATCGGGCCAAGCTCTTTCGACAGGCTGACGATTTCCTCAAAACTCAAATCGTCGCGCTTGTTCAGGTTCTGCCAGTAAAAACAGTGTTCGCATTTCATGTTACAGATCGAATTGATGAACAGAATGACGAACGGCGGACTGGCAACTTCTCCGATGGCCAGATTCTGCCAATTCAAGCGCGCGTGTTTTGCGATTCGGTTAATTAACTCCATTTGCGTTCTTCCCTTGTAATGATTGCGCGCTAAGCACTTGGCGCACGGTTCGTCCCCAACGTCTGACTGTTAGATACCCGTCAAGCTTTCCTGTTACCAGCGAGCGCAACTGAGGCGGAGATTGCAGGTAATACATATCCACGCGAGGCAACAGGTGAAGCGGATCATTATTTGTTCGCCGCAATTCTGTAGTGCAAGCGGAACGAACCGTTCGCCGCACAACGTCCTCAGCCTGGCGATTCAAATAACCATAAGGATAAGCAAAGTTTTCCACTGCTTGCCCGATGCGTTCACTGATTTCGGCACAGCAACCGGCGATTTCGTTTTTCACTTCAGACTCTGGCAATTGCCGAAGGTCGGGATGAGTTTTAGTGTGCGCTCCAATTTCAATTCCTTGTTCTGCCAATCCCTGAATTTGTCGCCAGCTCATCATTTGTTGCGAACCCAACCCGGCAGGCGGCTCGTCCCAATTGTTTTGGCCTCCAACGTGGCCGCTGATGACAAAGACCGTCGCCGAAAAATTATGTTGGGCAATTTCCGGCATCGCTGCTTCGTAGAAGTTGGCAAAGCCGTCATCGAATGTCAGCACGGCACAGTGTTCCGGCCAATGCCCGTTCGCTTCCCGGAAGGCCAACGCTTCGCGAAGCGAAATACCGCGAAAGCCGACATCAGCCAATGTCTTCATTTGCTCGGCGAAAGTTTGCGGCGCGATGGAAACCACCGAACCACTGTCATCAATCGAGTGATAAGTCAGAATCGCCAGCATCGTTATTCAGGCACCTGAGATTTTGTCACGGCCACTGGCCAGTCGCTTCTCAGACGTGGAGCGCCTTTGATGTAACCAACCAATTCTCCCCAAGCCCAACCGATCAACAATCCGGCAGCCAACGGTAAAGTAGCTGTCATCTGCATAAATGATCTGTGTTGACGAAGCATGTTTTTGGCAACTCGCGCCAGCAACACTGCCGGAAGCAGCGGAGCCACCAGAGCGAAAATGATTCGCTGCGGCAACCCAATTGCCGCCACACGAGTTTCGGCAAAGACTCTTCCCCACTCAGTTCGCTCGTGAAACGCTTTGCCAAAAGTCATCGGCGGACGATGTTGATAAACTTTCAGCATTGGATCAAGCCGCAATTCGATGCCGCGTTGTTTCATTGTCCAATGCACGGTGGTTTCGTGATACTCGTGTTGCCAAACGTCGCGGACAGCGACCAAAGCCTCGCGTTTGTACGAAACGTTGACGTCCGAAACATATTCAACGTCACCTGTAGGCAACGGGCAGCCATAACGGCCAAAGTCGCAATAATACAGCGCCCAATTCATCGGGTGATCAATCCCGTTTTCAATCGCTCCGCCGATCACGCCAAACCGTTGCCGGTGCGCGGCCAGAATTTGGCTCACCCAATCGCTGGCTGGAACGGCGTGATCTTCGGTCATCGCAATCAATTCACCCTGTGCCAGCCCCAACCCAACAGCACGGCGGCGGTCATACAAACGATGCTGGTGAGCCGGAACATTTGCTCCCACGGAATCGGCGATCAAGTGGAAGTTCACTTCAGGAAACTCCGGTTTCAATTCGGCCACATCACTTGCCCATTCGTCATAGGGCACGATGATTTCGATGCCGGCTTGAACCTGTGGCTGCAACGCCAGCAAGCAGCTGCGAACAGCGTCTTTGCCGCTGACAATGGTAATCAGAATTGAAAGTCGAGTTTCGTTATTTGGCATGCGCTTTCGGGCTGACACTTTCCGGCGGAGCTGAACCCAATGTGGGTCCTTTGGGATTTGCTGGCGGGCTTTCCAAATGATGCGCCATTGTTCCCCAAATCACGCACAGCCCGCAATACCAGAAATACAACCAGTGCATTGGTAACACTCGCAGCGTAAACCAGACTCCGGAATGGGCGACAAAGTATCGGTAAAAATCAAAGTTCAGCGCCGACACCACAGACAGTAACAAGAACGCCAAAATTCCCGCCCCAGGCCACCACCACGCCAGCGGCAACAGCGCGCTGGCCAACCAGGTCAACGCCACACATAGCCGCTGAGAAGATTTTGCGTTCAGCGTATTTGCCGCTGCTCCGGCGCGAAGCATCAGCTTAATCCACGGCACACCGCGATCCACAATGTCGGTTTTCAAAATACTCCACAGCGTCCAGCGTTTCAGATGCGTAGCTTTGACCTGCGGCGCAAGCACGATTTGGAATCCGGCAGCCGTTACCCAGGTTCCCAGTTCTATGTCTTCGATGGCCGGGCGGCGATAACGCTCTTCATCAAATCCGCCGAAAGCCAGAAACAGGTCGCGCCGCATCGCTCCGCAACCACTCCAGAATGTGCTGACATAACCTCCGCTGGTTTGGTGAACGTAATGGTGAAAAAGGTTTTTGTATTGAGAAAAGAACCCAGGTTCGGCGGGGTTTTCATCATAAGAACCAACCACGGCATCAATGCCCGAATCGGCATCGAAAACTTCGGCAAAACAACTGAGCGTGTTGCGGTGAACGCAAACGTCAGCGTCAATGAAGACCAGATATTTGCCTTTGACGCGAGTCACTCCGCGATTACGCGCCCGCGCCGGTCCGCTGGGACCTTCGATGCGCATGTAATCAAAACCGTATTCGGCCACGATCGGCTCGATCACCTCCGTGGAACCATCGTCAACTACCAGCACGTCATAATCGTTGAAGTCTGACTGAGCCAATGCCGCTAGACATTTTTTCAAATACACCGTCGAGTTATAAACCGGGACGACAACGGACAACTTGGGCGACTGAACCGGCGAGGCATTCACGGCTTTTACTTTTTCGTAATCACACACTTGAGAACTCCATAACGCTCAACCATTGCGGAAACGGTAAAACGTTCTCAGCGCAACAAACCAATCTCTGGGGCCAATCTTCTTCCCTTCTTCCTTGCTGCGCGGAAAGTAACTGATGGGGACTTCTTTGATCTGGCAACCTTGCGCCAGGACTTTTGCCGAAATTTCGTGATCCAGCTCAAAACCACTGGTTTCAAGAGCAAGCGGTTTGATGACTTCACGTCGAAACAGTTTCAACGCCGTCACTGTGTCGGTCAGGTAATTGCCAGTACAAATCAGCGAAGCGAAACTCAAACTTTGCCCGCCCAAATATGCGGGCCAGCTTTGTCGAGCATGTTTTCCGGTTATCAGGTTGACCAGCTTGCTTCTTGCGGGATGTTTTAGGTAACGACTGCCGTACACCGCGCCAGCGCCGTTCGAGAACAGCGCCGCCACCATTGGCACGTAATCATTCGGATCGTATTCGAGATCGGCGTCCTGAATGATCAGATAATCGCCCGTCGCGGCGGCGATTCCGGCGCGAACCGCCGCGCCTTTCCCCTGATTGGGAGATTGCCTGATCAACGTTACATCCGAAAACTGCTGAACGATTTCCGCCGTGCGGTCTTTGGAACAATCGTCAATGACAATGATTTCCTTGCCCAACCCAAAACGGGATAAATCAACCGCCAGCACTTTTTCCAACAGCGCGCCGATGAATTGTTCTTCGTTATAAGCCGGAATGATGACCGAAAGCTTGTTAGTGTTCATTTGCCAGATACTCTGCAACCAACTTCAGATCGGCTTGGGTATTAATGCCGACCGATTCGATTTCGGCATAAGCGGGAAAGGTGCGGACAATCGCTTCCTGCTTGCTCAGCCAGGGAATGAAAGGCAGAAAATTTCTTTCCTGAGTTGCGCTGCCCGCAACGACTTGCTCAGAAAAACGAGGCAGCCTGTCCAGATACGCAATACGCGACAAACTGAACAACCCTAAATCTCCTTCTCCTCGTTCTGGCATTGAGTCGCCTTCGCGCCGTTGGCGCAAATCTACAATCCGGTGCTCATCGTCCCGCTCAAAATGAATGTATGGATTGGCTTTGATGATCGTAGGCATTACCAACTCCGCTTCGCCAGCCATTTCGGCCAATCGCCGAACCGTTCGCGGATGAACTGCGATTTGATCGCACCACGTGATCCAGACTTGATCCGGTTGATAACCTTCCACTCGCTCACGCGGAATCAATATCGCATCCAGCATTCCCGTCGGCGAAGCCTGAACTTCGAACTCAACCGGCAAATCGAGCGGCGCGCAATGACGTTTAACTGTTTCAACAGTCGCCGGATGCAACACTAGAACAAACCGGCTGACAACTGGCGCATAAAGCTCTAACAAATGGTTGATCATTGGCCGGCCGTTGACGGGGTACAGCAGCTTTGGAGTTTCAGTGACGGCTCCACCGTGTAAGCGCGTTCCCAAGCCGGCTGCCGGAATAATCATTAATCGTTTCATCATTGAGCGTGATTCAGCACAGCCAGCAGCGAACGCACATCCGGGAAACTGCCAATGAAGCGTTTGCCTTGGGCTTGGACTCCGCTGCGCACGGAAGCGGTATAGGCTTGTGAAGCGATGGCGGCCGCCAATCCCGATTTGCTGTCTTCTATGATCAAGGTTCGCTGTGGAGAAGCTCCCGCCCGCTCCATCGCCGCCAGATAAATTTCCGGAGCCGGCTTGCCTTCCAAAACATCTTCGCCCGTGACAATGACGGAAAAGGCTTCTCCCCACTCCAGTCGAGCCAACACCATCGCCGTCGTTTCGCGTGAAGCTCCTGTGCCAATCGCCA
The DNA here is from genome assembly GCA_035429885.1 of Blastocatellia bacterium. GTDB lineage: Bacteria > Acidobacteriota > Blastocatellia > RBC074 > RBC074 > RBC074. Next base: position 11,196 of record DAOMFR010000016.1, on the reverse strand, counting down.
ATCGCAAACGGCTGCCGCGCAACCTAAGCCGCTCAATGCTTTCCACGCTATCGTAAAAAGCAATTTTTTCCGTTGTCAGATACTGCCGCGCACGTTGTTGTTTGAAATTCACCCATTTGACGATTTGCTGCGAAGATGGGTTGAGCAACACCGTGACTTCGGACACGACTTCCGCAGTTTTGCGCCCGGCAATTTCTTCGTATGGCGGGCCGGCAATGCCGACCAACCTCCACAAATCTTCGTATGCCCGGCTATGGCATTCGGTTGTGTCAACCAGCACGCCATCCATATCAAAAATCAGTAAATCAAAATCCGTCATCGCTTCCACTCACCTTTTAATTGTCCGGCGACCACCAAGTCAGGAGATTCGGCTTTATGGCGTTGGCGCGATTTTGCCAACACGGTCAGCAACGAACGCAATCCATCCACCACCGTTGTACGGCGAACCTGATCCGGGGACAGCGGGAAAAACTGAATTGGCGTTTCAATCACCTCGGCTTGGTTTTCCAGCAATAAACAAAGCAGCTTTTGATTGAAACCGGAATCGCGAAGATCCAGATTTTCATCGCGCAAATAAGAAGTTCGAATTGCTCTGGCGGCTGAAAGCGTGTCCGACAAATAGCGTCCGTAACGCATCAGGTAAGCCAGACTGAGCAGATGGCTGCCGATGTAACTGATGGCCCCGAGCACAACGTTGTTGCGGTAACGCAGCTTGTAAGATTCGTGAATGTCTTTGACAGATAACCGGCGGCTGCCCCAAACAGCATCCAACCGCGGATTGGTCAACAAGGCAGCCAGATTGACGATCTCTTCGCCTCGGTACATCCCCGAAGAATCAAACAGCAGCACGTAATCGAAATGTTGACCGGCAATCGCCTGGCGGAACGCTTCGGTTTGAGTTGTGCCTGCGGCTTTCACGTTGCAAATCGGAAAGGGCAACAAATCGGTAAAAGCCGGGTCGAGAGATTCGCTGCTGGAATAAAACATCGAAACTGACAAGGGCAAGCTGTCCAAGCCACCGCGCAAAGCTTCCAGCATCGTCTGGGTGATCTTGTTCAGCGAATCAGTTTCCAACAGCCAGACGGCAACGCGTTGTCTGACTCCATGGTGAAGAATGCCATTGATGAAGGGCAGCAAAATCTTCGCGGCATCATGCGTGCCGGTTCTTCCCTCTTCGTAATTGCCAATGCGAACCAGTCGCGGGTCTTCCAGACTTTCCAACCGCCCCAGTGGCACATAAGGCCGTTCGTCTTCGGCTTGCAAATGGTCGTTCAACAGATAATGCGTGATCAGACAAGGCGTTGGAATCGGTTTGGTGTTGCGATCTTTCAGGTAGTAAACCGCGCGCTCAATGATGTCCACGGCACTGCTATCCGGAATTTCAGCGTCTTCCTGCAGGTTCGTGATCAGCAATTTCATGGCTTTCAGGTTGCGAGCGATGGCTTCGCCCAACCCCGGCGTCAAATAAGACGGAAACAAGCTGGAATGTTGCGTTCCCGGCGAATAGATAATCAAATCGGCTTCAGCGATTCGATCCAGTAAGCGCGGATTGATCGCTGGCACTCGCGTTCGTCGGCGTATGAATTCGCCAAGCTCTTTGCTATCCGCCTGCGACGCCCAACGTTCTTCTTCAGAAGTCAAAATGCGGTCAAACAAGTAAATGTCTTTGATGTGGTTGCGGCGATTGGCACTGACAATTTCGGCTTCGGTCGCCAACAGTTGGCTTTCCAGGTTTAACGCTACCAGACAAGCGTTTTCGCCATCCGTGACGTTTTCAATCAATCCATCCGGCACCCCCAACAAAGCGCAATAATCGGTAATGGCGGCATTGAAGCTTCGTCCGGTTTCCAGAAAACACCCCGCAAAGACGATATTGCCAACGGCGCAATCCGAAAACGAAAACTGCCGTTTCCCTTCCAACAATTCCCGCTCGAATCGGCGCAGTCTATCGGCAAGCAACCGCCGAGCAGACTCATTTAGTCGGGCTTGTTTGGCCAATAACTCATTTTGCCAGGCTGTCGTTGTCGTCGTGGTTTGCCCTGATAACAATTTCAGAGCGGCGAGACCTTCGTCAGCAGAACACCCCACCGGCAAACGAATATCCAACAAATCAATCAATTCCTGCTGGCAGGTTTTCAGTTCGTGCGCCATCCGTGAAGCATTCTTGCGAAAGTCCGATGGGCCTAAACTATCGCCCAAAAACCGCCGCACTTCGCCTGTCGAAGCACCATCATCGTAGCCGTTGATCGCCAGTGTTAGCTTGACTTGCGGATGATTGATCAACTGCCGCGATAACACGCGAGATCCTCTGCCTCCGGAAAAGAGCACGACCTTGACCATGACTGGTTCATGACTTGGAAAAATTACTGGCTCAGAGATTTTCACAGTCATCATTACTTCTTAACTGCCACGTACTTCCATTGCGGCCCCAGGTAACTGGCAAAGAATTCCTCTCGATGCCGGATCAGAAAGACCAGCGTCAGCAACAACGGGCTGCTTTTCACCAACCCAACGACGACCAGCTCCGGAATCGAACTGAAGTTCACCCTGGAGTGGATGACGTTCACCAACAAGATGTTTTGGAATAGAGACAGGGCAAAGATGGCTGCCAGCAAGATGACCACACGTGAATTGTGTTGCCGCACCGCGGCGACCAGATATACCAGCGGAATGAAAAGCACGGCCAGGTAATGTTCCCAAACTGTTTGCGAGAACATCAGACAGAACGTAATGGCCATCAAAAAATCAAAATGGCGTTGAGCGAGCCTGGACCAGATTTCTTTGCGACTGAGCCAATACAGCCCCCCAAAGAGCAACACCATCGCCAGTTTCACCAGCATTACCGGAACAGCCAGCAAGCGAATGTCTACCGGAGGCACGGCCAGCAGCCTCAAGTTTTCCGCCGTCACATAAAGCGAACTGTTGTACATCCACGGGTACGCGTTTTTCATTCCCGACAACATTACCTGCAAAAACTCCGCGTGAATGTCCCAGCCGAGCAGCAATACGGAAACCAGTCCAACCGCCATTGAAGCGAACGCCAGCGACCGCAAAAACCGCAACCCCGACACCAGACACAACGGCAACAGCACAAACACAAATCCTGGCTTGATCAGCAGAGCCAATACCAAGCAAGCGGCTGAGATATTGAACTTCTCTTTTGTGTGATTCAGCAGCGCGATTGTGAAAAGCAAGAAAACTGTCGGCGTTGTTTGGCCGCCGACTCTGAAAATTGACCAGAACGGCTGGTAGATCAACACCAATCCGGCAAACAGCGCGGCAAACTTCCATTGCTCCACAGGTGAAGCTTTGGCGAATCGCCGATTATCCTGATACAGCAACCACAGCGCAGCGAACAGTGCCACCACGTTTTGCAATTTGAACACTATCAGCGCCCATTCCGCTGAAAACAGGCTGAGCGGCACATAAAAGAAGGCTGAAATCGGCGCCCCCCAAAATGCCAGCTTGCCTTGCGGCTGAGCGCCCGCAATTAAACTATCCGCGTGATAAAGATCGGCGATTTGCCCAGCAGCGGCTCGTCGTCCCGTGTCGTAAAAGTTGGCAAAGTCCCAGCCAATTCCCGCCGGAATCACAACCCCCGCCATTGCTGCCAACACAACGATGCCCAGTAACAGCAACGCCAACCGGCGATAAAACCGCCCGGCATCGCCACTCTGCGCCAGCCGAATGTCGAATGTGCTTGAAATTGAGCGCATTTGTTGAAGCTATTGAGATGCGGTCTGCTGTCTTTCCAGCAAACTTTGCGCGGACACCGGGCCTTCAGCGATTTGAAAGCCTGCTTTAGTAATTGAGGGGCCGTTGATGATCCAGACCGGACGGTCGGAATACTGTTTTAAAACTTCTGCTTGCAAGTTCGAATTTTGATCCCAAGCATAAACCGGAGCGGCGGCTTGCAGATCAATCGGGTTGTAAATTGCCGCTGAGGCAAAATCGGGAAACTGCTGGCCACGAATCAAAATCAGGCTTTTGCCGAAATTGTGTTCTTTCGCCAGTTGGCGAACATCAGGCCGCATCCCCAGATAGTGATGGTATTTATCAATCGCTCGCCACGGCATGAAGTTCACCAACGCCATCAGGCTCAACGCCAAAACCCCAACCAAGGCTCTTGTCCTGTGCAAATGCGGCTGCCGTGTTTCGTGAGTCAGCCGGTTCAGCAGAATCTGCAAACCGCGAACGGATAACACGACACAGGGCACAATCATCAGATACCAATAACGTGCCGCAAAGTCCGGGCCGCCGCTGAACCAGTAAAAGAAATGTGCAGTGAAGATTCCGGCGATCAGAGCTGCCATCAACCAATCGCCCGGGCGCAGCTTCAGCGAAACGCAAAACAGCGCAATCAGGATCAACGATCCGATGCCCCAACCGAAAAGCTCCGTGTTGATGGCCGTGATGTTCAGATTGGAGTTGATGACGCCTTCCAGTGGGCTATGTCCCGGATAGGGATCAATTGGCCATCCATTGCCGCGATCCGGCCCGAATCCCATCGCGTTGCTGTTTACCCCCATGTACTTGTCCGCCCAAACCATAATCGGAAACTTGGTCGGACTGCCGGTCAGCGTATAGTTGTAATAAAAAATTGCAGCCCCGATCAAAGCACAGCCCAATGCCCAAGCCGCCATGCCGGATATTTTCAATTGCTTGTCACTTCTGCCAACCAATCGGAGTAGCAGCGGCAGACACAAAACAGCAGCGACGACTGCGCCTTCCAGCGGGCGAATCATGCCCACCATTCCCGTCGCAGCCCCGCTCAATAAAGCCACCCAAAAGCTGCCCTTCTGTTTGGCCCAAATCATCGCAACAGCCGCAAGCAACGCGAAGAAAAGCGAGGCAGTGTGCGTCATGTAGCTCATCCCAACCAGCGCGTGCCACGGTGACAGCGCCAATAACAACGCGGTCAATCTGGCCGTGCGCCGGTCATACAATTCTTTGACCAGCAAAAACGCCAGAAAGACGCAAGCGCCGGCGAGCACAGGGTTTACCAGCCAATCAGCATTCAACAGAACGCCAACAGCCAATACCAGCGGCCAACCAACCGGCGGGCTAGCCCACCATCGCGTTGCGTCGTGATCGAGCAGGTCAAGATCAAACGCTTCGAGGGAAACCGGAGTCGGCATAGTCAGCGAGCCGGTTGCCAAATACCGGGCGTGATACAGATAGGCGATTTCGTCTCCCAAATGAGGATGACGCTGATAAGAAAAGATGCTCAGCAGTCCAGCCAGCACCATCGCCGCAATCGCTGCTGTCACAGCAAACCGATCAACTCGGCCGTTCTCCTCTCCATCCCACCCTGTCAAGCGCTCCACGCGCGAGTGCCAGGCATTGAGCACCGATTCGGGAATCGCCCAAATCGCTAAAATCAGATTCAGCAGGTTGATCGTTTGAACAAACGTCGCCAGTGGGAGTTCTAACAGGTAAAGTCTCAGTTCACGGGAAACAGTTGCGCTGGTGACGAAGAAAACCAGCGCGATGCCTGCCAGTTGCCAAAGGTTGAAACTTCGGCGAAGCCAGGATTTGATGATTGGCCATCGGCTTCGTAAACCAATCAGCACCAATATCGTTTGAATCGCCAACAAGGCCAGGAGCCAGGGCGAGGATGCGAGCAAAATGCCTATCGGGCGATAATGCTGGTATCTGATCTGCTGCCCGGCATCAATCATTTGCAAAGCAACAGCTTGCGCGAAAATCGCCAGAGCGATCCAGGCTGCTGATGCTCGCCAGAGTTTGCCAATTCCGATTCCCAGCAACCCTAGCGAAATTGCCGCAGCAATTGGCAAGCAAATGCCGCCACGAACGAATCCTTCGGAATCACGGAATCGCAAATCAGTCAGCGCCCAAACAACCAGGCCAACGGCCATTGCCAGGCAGAATAGCTGCTGCACTTTCACCCAGATTGAGCTGCGCGCAGTCAGCTCCGCCTTCACCGAAGCCGTTTTGTTGATTGGTGAGGAAAATTCGGATTTCATTACTTCTGCCGCAGACCGACCACCAAGTTGTAAATCACGCCGACCACCCAACCGACAAACCCTCCGGTCAGCGCGCCGTAAAACAAGCCCAGAATGCTGCCGCCCCAAGTTACCGAATATCCGATGAAGTAATTGCCAAGCAGTGCCAAATGCGGTCCGGCTCCGGGGCCGTCTTTGACAACCAGCCAGACGGTCATCAGAAACAACAACAATCCGCCCAACACGGCGCAAACCATCGCCAATACTCCGGCTTGGATTCGCATAACTTCGCGACTTATTTCTTCTACTTTTTTGTTTCCAGCCATAGTGATGCTCTCTGTTGCCATATTCACCTCGCCTGCAACTAATCCAGCACTTTGCCTTCCGCTTGCGCTTCAGCACGACGCTTCAGCATGTATGCGTAAGCCTTCATTCCCCAGTTTCTAAACGAGGCGGCTGCGTATCCTAACGCAAAGCCGCCAACACTTCCTTCGACCAATCCGACCAGCGATCCCAGCCAAGTGACGTCGTAACCGATCAGGAAGTTTCGCAACAATCCCAATCGTGGGCCGATAAACGTTCCACCTTTCAACAACAACACAATTGTCGCCAACAATAACCCGGCTCCGACAACCGTGCCGACTGCCACTCCCAAAGCGACCGGATCGAGTTTGGCAAACGCCTTTTGAATCAATTGATCAGCCAACGCGTCAGTTTCAACCGTGGCGGGCTGAACCGGCATTGGCACGGCACGATCGCCCATCGTTTTCACACGACCGGTTTCGGCTTCGCGGACTTCTTCGTGATAATCCTGTTCGGTATTCACCGCCCAAACGTCGTTCTTTTCCCCGACGATGTTCCGCGCGGCGTAAACTCCGGTCAGCATCGAATGATCCTGATTGTTATACCGATGCAAACCATTGCGCCCGACAGTTTGCAAGTTGGGAATCGTTTCCAGGTAATTGCGAATCAAATCAATCCGGGTTTGATAATCCTGGTCGTACACCGGATATGCCTTCTTCATTCGCACTACAGTTCCGTCTTCGACTTCGTCAGGCTGGACCAAACCAATTTGCGCGCATTCTTTGATGCCCAGATCAATCAGCCTGTCGTTTGACCAGTTCCACTCTTCATCTTTTTGCCAGAGAAAGTATTCCAATCCCAACGACGAACGCGACGAATCTGGAACCATCTCAGGACTCCAGTTTTTGTAATTCTGAATGCGCCCCATCTTCACTTCGGGCGAATGAATGTAAATCCAATTGTCCGGAAAAACGTGTTCGCGCTTGGCCATCAACACAACCGTCAGGTAATCCCGGTAGCGCAACGAATTGGCCGCTTCCAGCACTTCATCTGGCGGCAGCGGATCAAGGCTTTGAATCAACCGCCGCAACGGCATTGAAGAGATGAACTGATCTCCGTCGAATTCCACGCGCTCGCCATTGGATTTGTGTCCGATGACCGATTCGACGCGGCCTTTGTGGTGACGAATCTTGTCCACCTTTACTCCGTGAACCGTTTCATTGCCCTGCGACGCCAACAACTCCTTGCAGCATTCCCACATCATTCCTGGGCCAAGCCGTGGGTAATGAAATTGTTCGATCAAGGTCGTGATGATTTCGCCTTCCGCAGACTTCCCTGCGCCGAACAAAGCATTGCGCACGGCTTCTTTCAAAGACAGGTTTTTAATACGTTGAGCCGCCCAATCCGCCGAAATCTCAGTACAGGGCATTCCCCAGACTTTTTCGGTGTAGGTTTTGAAGAAGATTTCGTACAAACGTTGGCCGAACCGGTTGGAGACCCATTGTTCCAGATTGGTTTCTTCGGCGTGCGGAAAGAGTTTGGCTTTTGAGTAGCTGAGCATAACCAAAAACGCTTCGACGGGACCTAACCCAGCCAAAGCGTTGGCCGCTTTCAGCGGATAGTCAAAAAAGTGCCCGCGGTAATGAATTCGTGACATTCGCGGGCGAAGCAAAAAATCTTCGCTCAACATTTCGCGCCACAATTCATTGATCAGCGGGACTTTGGAAAAGAACCGATGCCCGCCAATGTCGAAGCGGTAGCCTTTGTAACTAACCGTTCGTGACAACCCGCCGACTTGTTCGTCTGCTTCAAGGATTGTTGAAGAAATCCCCAGCTTTGACAGTTCGTAAGCGCTGGTCAGCCCAGCCGGGCCTGCTCCGATGATAATCGCCCCTGATGACATGTTCTAAAGTCCTTTTCGTTTGCCCAGGTTCACTCTCTGATTGGATTCTGGGAGATGAGCCGACTTATTGACTCAGAAAGTTCGGCGGGAGAGTTCGGACACACCTTGCCCCAACTCACCTGACCGTAAAGGAAACCTCTTGCCGAGGCAGCACCAAGTTGTTCAGATCGTTTTTAGCGACAACTTACAAGCTCACTAAAAACTGTACTCGCTGCAATTGCCGACCGCGCTTTGGACAATTGAAACTGATTTGAAGAGTTGTTGGGTTCGGGGCTGAAAGTCAGATGGTTTTGGCTTCGATTCGAAAAGCAATTGCTAAAAATATCGTCACCGTTCTCCGTGTGCTCGCTGCCTTGCCCAGCCAGTCTCTACTTATTTCCCAGCGATTGTTCTTTGAAGTCACGCTTTCCAGTAGCGGACTGTAAGACAATACCTACAAATCAAGCCCGCCGCATCGGAAGTAGCGAGAATTTTCATATGGGAGAGAGCGACAGTTTTGCACTCAGTAGCTATGGGAGCCTCCTCCCATAAAACAGCCTGCTTTTGACAAGGACAGCGACAGCAACACACTTAACACTCTATATTTTCAACAAATTAGCCAAATAAGCACTCTTCGCATTTGCGAAAAAATATATGGGAGGGAGCGATAGCTCAGCCATCATTTCGTGTCCTACAACGATAACCGCGAAAAAAGTATTCGTTGACAATTTTTCGCATAATTTGTTCACTGGTAAATACGAGCACGCAGTCAGTCTTCAGTAAGGAAAAGTGACTTCGCTGAACTCACTTAGTACAGAATTGACTCTAGCGTCCAAGATTCAACCAAAGGAACAAATGTAATGAGGGTTTTGATTACGGGAGGAGCTGGATTTATCGGCTCGCATTTGGCGGAACGGCACCTGCAACGTGGTGACGAGGTGTATATCATTGATGACCTTTCCACCGGTTCGATGGAAAACATTCAGCACATAAAAAGTCATTCGGGGTTTAATTACGCGTTGGATTCAGTGACCAACCAGCAACTAGTAGCCGAATTGGTCGACCTGTGCGATGCGACTTATCACCTGGCTGCGGCAGTCGGCGTCAAACTGATCGTCGAAAGCCCGGTCAGAACGATTGAAACTAACATTCGCGGCACAGAAATCGTGCTGGCTCAAGCCGCCAAAAAGCGCAAACGGGTTTTGATCACCTCAACGTCAGAGGTTTACGGCAAGCGCGAAACAATTCCTTTCCGTGAAGACGATGATCTGGTGATGGGCGCAACAAACAAAGGCCGTTGGAGTTACGCGTGCTCCAAAGCAATTGATGAGTTTCTGGCCATCGCATATTGGAAAGAGAAAAAAGTCCCGACAGTCATTGCGCGTTTATTCAACACGGTTGGACCGCGGCAAACCGGGCAATACGGAATGGTCGTACCCAACTTCGTTCGCCAGGCTTTGGACGGAAATGAAATCACGGTTTATGGAGATGGTTCGCAAAGCCGTTGCTTCACACATGTTTCGGACGTGGTTGGTGGGTTGATGAAATTGATGGAAACCCAGCAAGCCACCGGCGAGGTTTACAACATCGGTGGCGACCAGGAAGTCACGATTTTGCAACTGGCCGAACGAGTCAAAGCTCTGACCAATTCTCAATCGGCAATTACGTTTTTGCCATACGATCAAGCCTACGAAGCAGGTTTTGAAGACATGCAACGCCGGGTTCCGGACACTTCAAAGATCCGCGAGCTGATCGGGTACAAACCAACTTTTGGCTTAGACGAAATACTTCATGACGTGATTGCCTATCAGCGCGAAAAGAAACGCTGATGATTCGGCAGCCCAATCAAACATCTCTGAAAGTTCAAAACGGCTGGACGTTTTGAACTTCGCCAGCGATCATAAAAGCCATGCCAACCCAGTCACCAGCTCAATTTGGCATAATTAGCGACTGAATTATTGATCTCGACCTTGCGCGGAGTTAGGTTCAAGCATCGGTGCCCCGCGCTTGCGCCCACGCTTCGTCCTTTAAGGGATGCAACGGAGCGTGAGCTGAAACGGCGGGTCCCCACAGCCCGCCGAAACATTCCTCATCCACACACAATCCTCCAAGCTGAGCAAAGTCCCCCAACAAGTGAGCGAAATCTCCCAGAGGCACATCCAATTTGCTGCCAAGCCAACAACTTAGGGCCGGAATGCCAATTGCTCATTTCCTGAGTAACAAACGTGGCTACCAGAAGGAGTCCGTCATGAAAAAATTCGTAACGATTCGCAAACAACTTTCCAACCGGCATGATGAAATCGAGAGACGTCTTGAGAAGATTTCGCTCGAACGACGGCATGCCAACCAACCACTCAATGCCGATTTTGAAGAACAAGCTGTCGAAGTGGAAAACGATCAAGTGCTGGACGCCTTGGACGGCCAGATACGACTTGAGTTGAAACAAATCGAAAAGACGCTGGCGCGCATAGATCAAGGGTTATACGGCAAATGCGAAGATTGTGGCGAGAACATCGCCCCAAAACGACTTGAAGCCTTGCCCTTTACCACACGCTGCATTGCTTGCGAGGAAAACTCCCAGCAACGACTGGCTGGCTAACCCCAAACTGAACGAGAAGGAGGCACTGTGATTAAGGAAGTGTCTGGAGATATTTTACTGACCAAAGCACGTGTAATCGCACATGGGATTGCACCTAACGATCATTTCAATACCGGTTTGGCTCACGAACTGCGCGAACAGTGGCCTGCGATGTATCAGGACTTTCGCCACTACTGCCACGCCGAACATCCCAAGCCTGGAGAAACCTGGGTTTGGGCAGGAACGGAAGGCAAGCGCATCGTCAATATGTTCACTCAAGATGCGCCTCTCAATCATCAAGGTAATCCCGGACGAGCCAACACTCACAACGTAAATCAAGCGCTTCGTCAGCTCCGTCAGATCATCGAAAAAGAGGAGTTTGAGAGCCTTGCGCTGCCTCGATTGGCCACGGGAGTTGGAGGGCTGGATTGGGAAGAAGTATTGCCCCTGGTCAAAAAACATCTGGG
>DAOMFR010000015.1:40791-66495 GCA_035429885.1 Blastocatellia bacterium | reverse complement strand
CAATTGGTGACTTGCGGCAGGTTATACACCGACTGTTTATGTGTGGGCAAGGAATACATAAAACAAAGGGGATCGGAGTTATCTCCGATCCTTGGGGGGATCGCATTATTCAGGCTGTTAGCATTTACAGATTCGTCGAATTAGGAAAAATGTCCTTGAAGTCTAACTTCAAGGAGTTTTCCAATGTCTACCAGCGGTAACAATTCCCACGCTGATTGAATGCTTTTCAGGTGTCTCGGATCCGAGAATCGAACGGTGTTGGAAACACAAGCTGATTGATCTTCTTGTCATTGCCCTGTGTGCTGTCATAACTGGCGCAGAAGGGCCAACGGAAATGGCGACCTTCGGCGAAGCGAAAGAAGATTGGTTGACGCGACGCGCGAACTCAACGGCAACGCGACGACCGAGAGCCGTCTGGCAATGAGCCTGCTTCGCCGCGAAAAGTCCGATAAACGAGGTGTCAACGTCAAACGGCTCAAAGCAGCTCTTGATGAAAAGTATTTGCTCAAAGTGCTTCGCTCTTAAAATGCGATTGCCCCGGAATAACCCCCCATAAATCCCCAGTTTTTGAGGAAAATGCCGGGCTGCCCTACGCATGATTGGCTACTATTTTCTACTGATCTAAATTGGCTAAAAATTTACCAAATTTCGATGAATTCCTTGCGGTTTGTGAATCTTCAACATAACATCCGCACGGATTGAGAGGCCTTGTTCAGCGCGCTGATACCTCCACCAATCGGTAATGAGCCTTTGACGGTGAGGCACGATAATGCGGCAAGCGGACTTAGTTGCTCAGTCTTGGCCATCAACCCCGTTCAAGTAACCTGACAGCCCCAGAAAAGGAATTCCCCATGAAAGCCTTGCTCTTTGGTTTATTGTTATCGTTTACATTGATCGTACACGCTCAGCAACCACTCACGAATGCCGATGTCATCAGTCTGATCAAATCAGGCCTGAGCGCCGAAATCGTTGCAGCCAAGATCAAACAGACAGGCGGCAGCTTCGACACTTCAGCTGCAAAATTGAAAGAACTGAAAACCGCCGGAGTACCCGAATCGGTCATTCTGGCGATGATCGAAGCCGACGCGCCCGCAAAAGTCACAGAGCAGCTGAAGCCGGTTGAAAACGTCGCTTCAAGCGCAGTCACGCTCAAAGATGGAACTCCGGTTGAATTGGAATTAGCCTATACGGTTTCTTCGGCTGACCTGAAAGAAGGGGATGCTGTGAGCTTTCGCGTTGTTCAGCCGATTCAGGTGAATGGCGTAACGGTGATTGAGCGTGGGGCCGGAGCCACAGCCCGCGTTGTCAAAGCCGAAGGCGGGAAAAGCTGGGGGCGAGGCGGAACTCTCACTTGGGCTATTCAGAGCGTCACAACTGTTGATAACCAGAAAATTCCGCTGAACTACACCGCCGGAAGCAAAGGCAATGGCGCACCTGGAACAATGACAACGGGCATCGTGTTGACGAGCCTAGTGTTTTGGCCTGCCGCTCCGCTTTGGGGATTCAAGAAAGGAAAACCGGCAGTTATTCCAGCAGGTAAACGATTTGAAGTCTTTGTTCACGGTGACGCAACGATAGTAGCCGCGCCACTACCAAAACCAACATCTTCTGCGGATGTAATCAAGCAAAGTCCGCTGGTCAACTGTTACAACAATGGACGCAAAGTCCCCTGTCCCTAAATCATCAACACCAAGAAAGGATTCAGCCTATGAAATTCATCAGCCCATTTGTTTTTCTGATTGCTTTGGCGGTTGTCGCCATTGCTCAGGATACTCCGAAAGCCGAACTCTTCGGCGGATACTCTTATCTTCGCACCGACGAAGAAACGATTGACTTGACTGGCGCGGGCACGCTTGCGCGCCGATCTGGCAGCAATCTGAATGGATGGAATGTCGCCCTTATGTACAACCCAACGAGCTGGCTGGGATTTGTCGGCGACTTTGGCGGAGCCTACGGCAAGATCAATTACGCCGTCACTGGCATCGGTACGACACGCGTGAACTCCAACTTTCATACCTTTATGTTTGGTCCGCAATTTTCGATGCGCAGTCGGCACGTGACCGGCTTCGTGCGCGGAATGGTTGGCGCGGTCCGGCTCGATCAATCGGCGATAATTGCAGGCCAGCGATTCGACTCTGAAGAAGTCGCCTTCGCGGCAGCCTTCGGCGGAGGCGTGGACGTTCGTTTCGCCGACAAGGTCTCGCTCCGTCTCTTCCATGCCGATTTGTTTCTGACGAAGTTTGACGGCCAAGGCATCGCCAGTGACACGCAAAGAGCGTTGCGCGTTTCGACGGGGTTCGTGTTTCGGAATTAAGCGCCTTCACGTCACAAGGTCGCACGATTGCTCACAAGGCATTGCGGCCTTAGCGTAAAGAGAGCAAGACTTCTACGCCCTCAATTTCAGCCCCAAAACAATACGCTAAAACGCCCAACTGAAACCAAAAAGCCCGGCCATTGCGACCGGGCTTTTCAGTTATGCGGTGAGTTTTTGGATCCGTGCGATCAGGGCATCAAGCTTGGCGGCGTCGGCGCTTTCGCTCGCCTTTCGGCCTTCAAACTTCCCGATAACTTGCCCGGTAAAATCGGCCAGCGTTCGGCGTCTCGCCTCGCGCCATTCCGTCGCCGACAGGTAACAGCAATAAGGCCCGCGTTCTTTCCCTGCTTCATCGAAAAAACCGGAAGTTGACGCGGAAACCAGCATCAGCCAGGCGTACACATAACACAGCGCGAGAAGTGAGCCACACGGCGATGCGGAAGGGGTGACAAATTGAAAGTTGATAGTTTGAATCGGAGAAATGGACGGCGTTTTTGAGAGAATGAAAAGCCGAACTTGGTGATGAGGTGATTCGCACCCTGAATTGTATCTCCAAAAAAGCAAAAGCCGCCGAACCAAAAGGCGCGGTGGCTATAAGTGCTTTAGATACTGATTGCGGGGGTAGGATTTGAACCTACGACCTTTGGGTTATGAGTCCGATATATCTTTTATTCTAGGGGATTCCAATCTATGCCGCAAATCTATAAAGTCAGTTTTAGCAGCAGTTTTCTTGGTTCAAGTTTCATCGGGTTTTGTCCCGAATATACAAACAAAAAGTACCCCCAACTGTACCCCGAAGTAAGAAAGGACAAGGAATGCCAAGACAGAAAACAGGGTCTGTTATCAAGCGGAGCGACCGGCCTGGATGGTGGGTTCGACTACCGTATAAAGACGATCTCGGAAAGCAGCGATTGATTCAGCGAAAGGTCGAAAACAAGACTGAAGGCCAGAAGCTACTCAAAAAGCTACTCAACGAAATCGAGCAACACGGCAGCAACATCATTGACGGCGATCGAATGACCTTTGAGCAATTGGCGACTCATTTTGAGCAACGAAAGGTCTTTGCGCCGGTCTACAAAAACGAAACCAAGGTTGCCGGTATGCGCTCGTATAAAAGCGTCAAGTCGCGCCTTAAAACCTTGATTGAATGTTTAGGAACCCGCCATATCAAACTCATCACCCATGCCGATCTGGAAAAGTTCCGAATGCAGCGGCTTCAGACCACTATCGGAGAGAAGCACCGGAATCAGGGCAGGGAATTGACTGTGACAACTGTTAATCGAGAGATGCAGTTGCTTCGATCAATCTTGAATTACGCCAGGCGTCAGGGCTGGATTGCTCGGAACCCCTTCGAGTTGGGAGATTCGCTCATTTCAGCCGCAGAGGAAGGCCGCCGGACACGGATACTGACACGGGCCGAAGAAGCGCGATTATTGGACGTTTGTGTGAAAGAGCGCGCGCATCTGCGCCCCCTGGTCATCGTTGCCGTTGACACCGGCATGCGTCGCGGAGAGATGCTCAAGCTGTGCTGGGCTGACGTGGACTTCAACGCGCAACTGATCACCGTTCAGGCGATGAATTCCAAAACGGCCAGGGAGCGCGTCATTGGAATGACCAGCCGCGTTTATACAGAGCTTCGGAAGCTGCAAGAGGCCGCGCCATTTGGTTATGCCGGGTTAGTGTTCGGGCTGACGGATTTTAAGCGAGCGTGGGAAAGCGCGCTCGGCCTGGCCGAAGTCGAAGGCTTTCGCTTCCACGACCTACGCCATACCGCCGGAACCAGAATGATCGAAGGCAAGATGTCGCCGGCTGAAGTAATGCGGGTGCTGGGCCATACAACCATGGCTGCCGTCAACATCTACATCAATGCAAACTCTGAAACCGCGACACGTGCGGCGGCGGCGCTTGATGATTGGCATCAGTTTGATAGCGGGTCCACCGCATCAAGCTTGATAAATTGAAAAAAGTGAAATTTATTTTCAGCATAATTAACTGACTCAATCAGGCTTATTCTGTATCAATCGTTATCAATCAGTATTTTTGTTCGGGTTGCAGAAGCATTTAGGCAGGGAAGGGGGGCTTGAATAGACCAGTAGATAGAAGCTAAAAAGAGAATAAGTTATTTAACGGGCGCGCGGCTCCGTCTCGCAAACTTCACCGCGACGCCCACAGACCAACCTTTTCAGGCGGTTTGCCTCCGGCAAAATCGCCAGGAGTGTTTTTATTATGGCGGTGATTAAACAGATCAGCAAGAAGGCGACTAAAAACGAAGCCATTCCACTCGAACCCAACCGAAACTACTCGGTCAATGATGCGGCTTTGGCGCTAGGCATTTCCCCGATGACGGTGTGGCGGGCAATTTGGGCGGAAGCCCTTCAAACCCACCGCGTTGGCAGACGCCACATTGTCTCAACCGATCAAATCCAGACTTGGCTTGCTGGCGGCGGAAAAACCAGCCGTTCCAGCCAAAGCCTCGCAATCGCAGCCTAAACGAAAGAGCGACGATCCCCGAATCGTCGCAAAAAAAAATCGGGTTCCACCGTTTTGATCGCGCGAGTGGAACCCGAAAAAGGATATTAATATGGCCAATAATAGCACAAAATACGAAACTAAGGGACAACATTATCTACTTAAGCCGTCTGAGATTTTGCTCGCATTAACTAGATTCCCGCCGGAACTGCGAGGCCACATACTTTTACTCGCTCTTTACGCCTTGAAAGATTGTGGACTTCCCAATGAGGCTTCGAACCTGGCTTGGAACGTTAGCTTGCCCCCTGAGTTGGTCGAGCAAGTCTTGCCCCTCCTCAAACAATCCCAAGATAAAACTGAAGACTGGGGCGATAAGCTCATGCCAGATTTTGCGGCCGACATGATTCGCGAACACGAAAACTATCGGGAAAAGAAAGCTCAAGCCGGTCGCCGGAGTGCCGAGGCCAGAAAGCAACCGAAACCGCCGCCCAGCAACGATGGCGGCTCAAGAGAAAGTCGTGCCGAGGAAGATTCAGCATCGTTCACCGATACTGAATCTTCCTCGGCATCGGCAAACACTCCTGAACAGGCTTCAACGCCGTTCAACGCCGTTCATAAACAAAACAAAACTAAACTAAACAACACTACACAAACAAACAAAGAAAGCGCTGATCGCGCTTCTGGCGCTGCCGCGCCGACGTTGACTCTGGTTCCTTCTGCCTCTTCCTCTCTTTCAAGCCAGGTAAACGAAATCTTCGATCACTGGAAAACCCGCCTTCGACATCCGAACGCGAAATTAACGAGCGAACGTCGGCGTTTAGTCGAAGCCCGGTTGAAGAAAGACAGATACACCGTTGAGCAAATCAAACAGGCAATTGACGGCTGCTCTCGCTCGGTTTTCCACCAAGGCGGAAATCCCCAGGGAACGGTTTACGATGACTTATCGCTGATTTGCCGAGACGGCACGCATTTAGAGCGATTTATTTCCTTCACCGAAGGGGCTGTCCGAACAGGCGAAGCCTACGTTGGCGCAAGTCAATCAGTCGAACCCCAGCCAGAGCAAACGATTCCTTCCCCACCTTCCGAAACCGAACCAGATTCAACTGTCTGGGCTGAGGTACGCGAGGCAATCAAAGGGCGAGTCAACCCCGAAAGCTTTACCACGTGGTTTGCGCCGCTCCGTGGTGCCGGGTATTCCGGGACCACGTTGCTCGTTTGGGTTCCGGATCGCGTCTTTCGAGAGTGGATCGAAAACAACTACCGCGACGTCCTTGAGGAGTCCTTGCCGGAATCAATCACCGGCGTTCGATTCGTCACGACCGCCGAAACCAGCGTCGAACAAAATCAGCAACGGGAGGCGGCATGAACAGACCAAGCAAAGAGGAGCGCGCGGAGCTGTTGCTGGCCAGCGTCGAAGCCTATGGAGGAACCTTCAGGATTGAGCGAACGCCGTCCAGTTTAGAACTTCGCGTCGGCAACCTCTCAAAGCTGCCAGAAGAGGTGTTTTCGGCGGTAATGAACGCCGACATTGACGCAACCGGTAGCCTGCTAAGGCTTGTTTCCGGGCGGAAACAAGCGCGCCACGCAACTGTTTGAGGCCGGTCGAGGCCTTCGGAGCGACCAAACGATGATCGAAGCGCAGGAAACAAAGCCAATCTGGTACCGCATCGCCGGACAAGACGGCAAACCTGGTGAGTCCGCCAAAGCGTTCGAATGCGCGAACACTTATTTTTCAATGGGCGCGGAGCGTTCGCTTTTCAAGCTGATCCAAAAGAGGTCCGAAAGTGGACTGAAAACACCGGCAATTTCTTGCCTTAAGCGATGGTCGGTCCGCTGGAAATGGGTCGAACGTGCGAAAGCTTACGACCAGTGGCATTTCGAACAAAGCGAGATCGAACTCAAAAAGGCAAGGGCCGAGCAGGCGCAACGCTGGATTGAGCGAGACGAGAACTTGCGGGAGGAGTTTTGGCAAGTAGGCAAGGCCATTGTCGAAAAGGCCCGCCGAATGATTCAAGAGTTTCCGGAGCGCGAGGTCACCAAAAAGACCAGTGATGACGGGCAAACGATTCACATCACCGTCAGGCCGAAGCACAGCTTATCCGGCCTGGCGCAATTGATCAGCGTCGGCGCGGAACTGCAACGGGTTGCCGTCGGCATCAATCCGGGCTCTTCCCCATTGGATAACCTGGATTTTTCGAAGTTCTCATCGGAGGACCTTCGGAAGCTTCAGGAAGGCCAGCCGGTCAAGCTGGAAGAGCAACCAGCGTAGCACGGTTGGCCGAAGTCAATCGGATTATCAACGCCTCAGTTTTTGGAAAGTAATATGGCCAGCAACGACAGCACCGTTTCACTCTTGTTCAAGATGGTCGCCGACAGCAGCCAGGCGCGCGGCGATTTCACCAGCTTTCAAAACTTTCTGAAATCCGGCGTCGGGACTCTCCGCAGCCTGTTTGATGAAATCTCCGCTTCCGGCCCAGCGGGCGCGCTAAAGGTCCTTAAAGACGAGGCTGCCGGGCTTGGCTCTGTCCTGAAAGGGGTTGCCAGTGAATCCGCAGGAGCCGCCGGAGGATTGAGCGGCATGGGGGCGGCAGGAGTATTGGCCGGAGCTGCCGTTGCCGCTGTTGCTCTGGCCGGCGTCGGCGCTACTGCCGTGATTGCCGGTCTAGCGGCAAATGCTGCCAACGCCGACGAACGGATTTTCGATCTTACTCAGACGACGAACTTCTCGGCAGAATCACTGGCTGCGATGAAACTCAGTGCGGACGCCAGCGGCATCAGCATCGAACGGGTTAGTGGATTTCTGGCCAATTTTGAGAAGAAGTTGGGTGATGCAGCGGCGGGCAATAAACAAGTTGCTCAGGCCTTCAAGGAACTGGGAGTCAACGTCGAAGAAGGCCTTCGCAATCCACAAGCCGCTTTCGATCAATTCCTGAAGAATTTCAATCAGCTCAATGACGACGCGGCCAAAGTCCAATTGCTGAAGAAAATCGGCGGCGGTTCCGACTTGCTCCAATTCCTAAAGGAAGGTTCAGACGGCATTGATAGCTTCCTGCAGAAAGCCAAAGACTTGGGAATCGTGTTGCCGACTGCGTTCAATGTGCAGGCCGCGGACCGGTTCAACGATGCCCTCACCGACATTCACAGCCAGTTCAATAACCTGTTCATCACGGTTGGCCGGCAACTGTTGCCGGTGTTGCAGCCTCTACTTGAAAAAATCAGCGATAAGCTGACGGAGATGGGGCCGGAAGCCCAAAGCTTCGGCCTGTCGCTGGCTTCGGGGGTTCAAACCAGCATTGATATCGTTGGCGATCTTGTAACGCTGATTGACACGGTTCGACTCGCAATAGCAGGCGTGATTGAGGCCGTTGACGGTGGAACCCGGCAAGCCTCGGATGATGCTGAAGGCCTCGCAGATTCATTTGGTGGCCTTCGCACAACGATCTATACCATTGCCGGTGGATTCGCGATTATCGGCGATGCCGCTCGATTGATGGCTGATCTGCTTACCGGAGTCATTAAACAAATCGCGTTGACAGCTACAGAAGCCATCAATGGTGTGTTGGGCTTCTTTGGACTGGCCAGCGACACGATGACAAAAACAATCGCCCGGCTTCGTGGCGATCTTCAGCTTTTGGAAAACGACTTCAACCGTGGCTTTGCCCTGACGGATCGCGTGCGAGGACTGGAAGCCCAGGCGAGGCAAAAGGCGGATCCGCTGAAACAGCTTTCGGACGAAGGCTTCGCGCCGGTAGGCGATACTCCCAAAAAGAAAAAAGCCGATCCTGTCGGGCCAACCGGCAAGAGCAAAAGCCAGAAAGACGAGCGCGAAGCCGAAGCCAGGGCCGAGCTGAAGCTCCTGGAGCTAGTCGAGAAGCAAAAAGAACTGATCTTCAAGACGGAAACCGATGCCGTAAAACTGAACCTCGCGCAACAGCTCATCTCCCACCGAACGGCGACGGAAGAGTTGATCCGGATTGAGAAGGTGCGATTGCAAGCCCGACTGGATTTCCTCGCCGAAGAACGCCGCCAGGTCGAAGCGAGCGCGCTCAAAGGCCGCGACAAAGATGTTGAACTGGCCAGGCTGGATTTGAAGGCAAACGAGGAGCGTCAACGCTCGCAACAGACCATTACCCAGATTCGCGAGCAACAACGCCAGCGCGACGAACAGGCCGAGCGCGATCACCGGCAACGATTGCTCGATCTGGCGTTGGATGCCGACAAGCAACAGATTGACCGGGTTCGCAACCTCGCAAATCAGCGCATCATTTCGTCCCTCGCGGCGGCAAAACGCATTGCGGAAATCGAACAGCAAAGTTTTGATCGACTGCGCGCTGCGCTGACGGATAAATTTCTGGCTGCTGGTCTAAATACCAGTGAGATGCAGCGCGTCAATGATGAAATCGCGCAGTTGGAGTCCGACCGAGCGGCGGCGATTGAAACCGCAACCGCCCGTATTCGTGAAGCGCGCGAACGTGAGATTGCCGATCAGCGAGCGTTTCAACAGGCATTGACTCAGTCCGAACGGGATTTGCTGGCTAAGCAAATCGAGCTGGAAGCCCAGCGTTTAGACGCCGCCGAACGTCGCGCCACGACGCCAACCGAGCGAACGGCCATCATCAACGCCAGGGCCGCGAATGAACGCAAAGCAGAGGATTTGCGCCACGACCAGAACCTGGCCGGCCTGCGACAACAGGAAGACGAGCTTCAGGCGCAGGCGACCACCTACGACGAAGTGCTGCGCGTCACCGAACTATTCAATCAACAGTTCGAGCAGGAACAGCAACGCCACGTGCAAGCCGTCAAGGAACTGAGCCAACAGCTCAGCGAAGCTCAGGCCGCGCAGGATCCAACCAGCAACGTCAATCTGTTCGGTGTAACTGACGAATCGGCTTCGAAGTTCGACGCCTTCAAACAATCCGCCCTTGGCGCGTTGGGCGAAGTCGCCGCCGCTGGTGGAAACTTCAAGGACGTGCTCAAAGGCGCGTTCAGCTCCGTGGCCAGCGCCGCGCAGTCGGTGTTGAGTGCCTTCATTCTGACCGGCAAAGGAGGTGGGCAAGCGTTCAAACAGTTGGCCGCCGACATCATCGCTTCGCTGGCGATTCAATCAGGTGTGAAGGCTGTTTTCGAGCTGGCCGAAGGATTTGCGGCACAAGCAAACTTCCAGTTCGTGCAGGCAGCGCAGCATTTTGCAGCCGCAAAGCTTTATGCCGTGGTTGCCGCCGGTGCGCTGGCTGTAGGGGTGGGCATCGGCGCAGCCGGAGGCCTGGGCGGCGGTGGCAACGATAGCCAGGCGCAAGGCTCCAGCGCGTTCGGCGGACAGTCGCGCAATCCTCAGGATTCGCAATTCACCTTTGGCGATGTGCGCGGCAAGCTTGGCCAGAATGCTGAAGACAATTTTTCGAAGATCGGCAAAGGCTTCTTTGGTGAGTCCATTGATCGTTTACGCGAAGAACTGGTGTTACAACGGGAAGATTTAAGAGAGCAACGCCAGGCCACAAATCGTTTTGCGGAAGCGACGGAAGCTCTCCGAACCCATATCGGCTCAATGGCACCCGGTGATGTGTTATCGCGCGCCGTAGACGAAGCCCCTGAACACATCGGGCGCGGCATTGACGCCGCCACAAGATCGAATCCCGACATTACTCGAAATTTGGCATCAAGGCTCGGACTCGATTAGAGGAGGAAAGATGGGATCAGACTACCAAGAATTGAAAATGGCATTGGCGGCGGGATTGGCGGAAGAACTCAAAAAAGAGGTTGCGCCCCTGATCGAAGAGGTTCGCCGGTTTACTGAGGCAGTTGTTGCGGCGGAAGCATCGCGCAGGCTGCACAGATTGCTATTCCGCGAAATCCTTTGCGAACTATGGAACGGCCGCAAAAATTCGGCTGAGGCCTTTCAACAGCTCCGCCGTCGCGTTCTCAACGAACTCTCTCTCGGTCTCGACACCACGAAGCCCAAAGGACCAGAAATACTTGAACAGGCAATCGAATTTCTGGCCAGCATCGAACCGACTTTCAAAAAACCAACAGACAATAGCGTTGAAGAGGGTTGGCCGGATGAACTGAATTTGTGACCTTCCCTGTTGCCTGGCCGGTCGAAACCGGCTGGGATTATTAACTCGTCAAGCGTGGAGAAAACCCATGACAAGCACAGATCGCGAACAGCCGGAAGAAGATGAAAACAAACAGCCCGACAACTCCCCCCAAGACGTTCCCGACCCCCTTTGGGACGAGATATTACGCAATGCCTGATACGAATGGGGGAACCTGAAATGGCACTTCAAGATGAATTGAAAATCGTTTGGGTGAAGGATTTGTTTCCCGCTGGCTACCTGGTAGAGATGGCCATGCTGTTGCCAGAGCGCAACGGCATGCCAAGCCTTCAGGTTCCCTGGGAGATCGTCGCGTACGCGGAGCTTCGAGCTGACGCAATGCCGGGGCCGGAGGGACGGTATAGTCGAAGAATCTGGTTCCGGCCAATGGAAGACAACAACGAGGCCGTAGAAGGGTTCCCGCTCAACGCCGTCAATGCCCGGTTCATCGTGGCGGCAACGCCAAGCCTGCGCCTCGCGAGTATTGACTGGAAAGGCCGAACCGTAACAGGCGCTGCCGTCCCATTGTGAGGATCGGCGCCAAAGCTTCCCCAATCCCTCCGGTTGGGGACGACGAGGCGAACAAGCTTTTATCGGCAGAGGGCTTGTTCGCCTCATTCAACAGTATCTGCCCAAAGGAAACCAACGTATGGCAATCAATGACTACATCAAAACCATTGAAGGAACGTTAATGAGTGTTCAAGACGTTCCGGAAAATACGGCTTTCGGGCGTGAATTAAAAAAAGTTTGGAGTGCTTGGGAAGAACTCGGAAAGGTTAATAGGCCACTTCAAAGATTAAAGGAAAAAGAAAGATCGCTTCGAGAGGCGACTGAGGCCGCGGATATTGAAAACATGACTCCTGAAGAGTTCGCCAAAGCCAAGGCGGAGCTTGAATTGACGGAGCGGGCAATTGCGAAGAAAAAGCCTGAGGTATCCCGCTTAAGCAGAAAAGCACAGGTTACAGAAGAGAACTTCTCCAAGCTCCAAGGGGAACATTCTAAGGACGTGGATAATTATTTGACCCGGCGTCAGGATATGTTTAACTCTCAAGCCGACGCTCTGAGACGGCAAATCCTTTTGCGCTACAGCGTCCCTGAGAGCGTTTAAGCTCCTCCCCGATGCCGTGGGTACCCCGAACCCAAAAAAGCCGCTCAGGCGTAATCCTGAGCGGCTTTTTGCTGCCATTTTTGCCCACGTGGGCAATGGGTTTTAAGCGGTTTGGTTCAAAGCGACGGCGGCGATCTGAAGCCGGGTCATCATTTCCTCGCTCATTTGCCCGGTCACCACATCTTGAAGCCTTGCCACGCATCGCAGAATTCGGGCCTTGGCCGCTTCATCCGGATGGGTGTCGGCGTCGGCGGCGATCTGTGCCAGGTCAGCCGTCACGACGACGGCGAGTTGCTGCGTGTCGGGGGCCGCGCTTTGTTTTACTGCTTTTGTTGCCATATTGATCCTCCAGTTTTTGGATTGAAAGTTTAGTGTAAAAGCCGACGCACTTTCGATCAGAGCGCCGAATTAACGAGAAGCCGCCGGAGTCTTTTCGGAAGTAAAACCCGGTCGCTGTAACTCTCGGATATGAGTCATCACGAACGAATTTTTTCGGCCTCCAGACCGGATTTGCACCAGCGCCCCAAAGTGTTGAAAACGCTGGCGGTTGTTCGAATTTGCCCACGTGGGCAAATTCTTCTGATTTCGTCGGTTTGCCCACGTGGGCAAAATCCTCAGAATCAGACGTGTTGCTCACGTGGGCATTGACGGATTTTGACGGTTCCTCAGGCTTCATTTTTCGTAAAACAAAATTGGCTCTTGGTTGTCCTCGCGAAGCGGATTCGATTCGCGCCGATTGAGTTGCCGGTGGCATTGCCAGCGGCAGGGCAACAGGCTCAACCGGCGCAATCAGTTTCCCCGTTGTTGGATGATCTTGCCACCTTGCCACGATATTACTGGCTTTGATTGCCCAGATTCGGGAAGGGGCAGAGACGGTTCCACCGGCGACAAGTCAAGGCCGAGCTGGTCAGCAACGTGTTTGCGATACGGTTCGGGGATATCACGCAATGCCTCCATTTCATCGCGCTTCATCCGGCCAAACTGTTTCAGTTTTTCAACGTACTCGCCGCCAAGTTTGATTTCCTCTTCAAAGTGGGTGAGACGTTCGCGTTCAAGCTGCGCCTTGTTCCGCATTTCGGCGGTTTCGGCAACCAGGTCGGCACGATCAGATTCAATCTTCGTCATCGCTTCGGCTTGCTTGGCCGCAACCTTCGTTCGCCAGTGACAAAGCGGAATGATGATGGCCGCCAGCAACAGCAACCCGAACAATAAAGGGAAAGCCACATGCTCGCAGTAGAAATTGATCGGACCGGACAGGTTGCCGCGCTCCATTTTGAAGAAACTGATTGAAGCGTGAGTGAACGAGAACGCAAACAGCAACAAGGCAAAGACTCCCAAAGCGGTTTTGTGTTTGCCGGTTGAACGCGGATAGTTGTTGAAACAATAAAGCGCCGTGGATTCGCCAGCGAGGGCAAAGACGGCTGTCAGGTAGCCTTCCCAGCCTGGAACTGTCGTGATGAACAATCGAGCGTTGTAAAATCCGAACAACACGAACAGGGCATATTTCAAAACAACGATATACCCGCCATTGCCGGCAATTTGAAAGCTTGCTGATTCAGACTTCAGCGCATCGGCTTCTTTCTGACGGGCTTTTTTTTCGGTCAGCATTTGACCGACGCCAGAGAACAATTGATTCATTTCGAAAACTCCCGTTGAAACAGCGAAACGGACAGACGGCGGAACGGTCCGCTCATCTGCCCGGATTCGCTTTGGTTTTGGGTTGTGGGAGTGTCAGAATCTGGCCCGCGATAGGCTGTCTGCCACTCCGGTGGTTGACGGTTGTCCGGGCTTCCGAGAGCGGGAACTTTCGGAAGCCTTTCGCTTATGCGCTGGCGGCATCGCCAGGCTCTGCCGAGCGGTTTAACAGGGCAGTCTGAAGAGTAACGGCCAGCAATTTCGGATTGAGAAGTCTCAGGGCAATGCGCTGGCCTTCTTCCGTCACTGCATCAAGCACGATATCGCCAAGTTCGGAATCCCACGTTGCGCGGGCGTCCGTGACGGCTTTTCGATTGGTTCCGGCGGGCTGCGAACTCTCCTGCCAAAGCTCGTCAATCATCTCTTCTTGCAATTTGGTCATAAATCATCTCCGTGGTGTGCATCAGCTCGCGAAACTGGCTTGGCCGGTTCCGTTGACGCTGACGAGTGGATTTCTCCGGTTCGATTCGTTGTAAGCCTCGAACCGTTGAATAGACTGCCGTTTGTGGGGGTCGGTCGGATGGCTGTACACCATCACCAATCGCAAATCCCTGTGACCAAGGATCTGCGCAAGCGTCACCAGATCACCGCCTGATTCAACGAACCGTGTGGCGAACGTATGGCGCAAATCGTACAGGCGGAATTTCGGCAAGCCGGAGCGCAGCAACGCGCCGGTGTGCGCAGCGTTGATCTTCACGATGTGACGACCGGAGACATTGCCAGGGAAAAGAAACTCTCCCGTCGTCGCCTCAAGCCGATCATTGACAACTTGCCGTGCGCGCGTCGTCAGTGGAACACGCCGCCGAGCTGAGGGCGTTTTGCCTTGCCGGTTGAAGTAATAGCCATCTTCAAGGTGAAGATCGGACCGGCGCATCCCGTAAACCTCATCAGGCCGCATGCCGGTTTCGAGGATCAAGATCGCAATCTGAGCCAACAGCGGGGAAGCCTGAGCCAGATATGCCCGTTCATCATCGTGTGACAGCGTGTTAAAGGATTGCTCCTCGCGCAGCATCTTGATGCCATCCACCGGATTGCTGTTCACGATCTTTCGGCGAACGAAGTACGTGAACAGAGCTTTCAGGCAAGCCAGCTCGCGATTGACCGTCGCGGGCATAATTTGGCCAGTCGGTTTCGGCGTTGTGTGTTTGGTTCGCTTCGACTGAGCAGTTTGAATCCGCCGCCAATCTCGAAACCGTTCAACATCGCCGGAATCAATCTTGTCGAGTTCCTGTTGGCCGAAAAAGCGAAGTAACGATTTGCTGCTGACCAGATACCGGCGCGTGGTCGCAGGCTTGGCCGCATGCTCGACTGCCGACCATTTCAGGAATTGCTCCATGGCTTCATCAAAGGAAGGGATCGGCCCGCGATCCTTTGGCGCGACGATACCGACCGCAGCGAACGCAAGATCAGTCTTTTTCTTGGCTTCGATGACAATCGCATCCGCCTTGCGAGTGCTCCGCGTTGACGCTTGATACCTCACACCATTCCGGGTAAAGCCATACCAGTAAATATTTCCCCGTTTGTAGACAGACATTGACGACCTCCCGGTTAGTAGTGCGACGCGAGCGGGCAGACATCACCCAAAATCGCGTCAATTGGCGCAATCGTGTAGCGAAAGCTCACCTGGTGATCGCTGTACTGAGGAACCAGTAGCTTGACCTGCTTCGTGGTGTGCAATTGCACTTTGCCGATGACGTTGAAGCCGTCCACCTTTGCGGCCACCACATCGCCGTTATGGTATTCGGAGCTTGGATCAATGATGAACCTATCGCCAATTTTCAGGCCTAGGCTTTCAAGATCATTGCTCATGATTGTCAGGATGTCGGGACCCGCCAGCGCTTGGCGGAATTCGGATTGAAACTCAGTTTGAATTGTTGTCATAAAAAAACCTCCAAAAATAAAGAGTTAAAAGTTGATCGTTAGAAACCTTGTTCAGAAGATCGAGCGACATAAACCGGCTGCTTAAACCAGTACTCCAAAAGTTCTTTCACCCATTCCAGCTTCTCGGCAGGGATGAACCATTCCGACGAATCTGGATACCAAGCCGAACCAACCGTCTTTTTGAATGCCGCAATGAAGGGTGGATTCTTAAAAGGCGGGTGAACTCGAAAGCCGCGCGCCGACTCGCGAACCACGATTGCCGGTGTCGGCGGCTCTTCTGCGACCGCCGCAGTTACCGGCGCGGCGGTCGCAGGCTTCACCGTGTTTACCGCCACGGTGAAAGTGTCCGCTATGGTTACCGCCATAGCGGCGCAAGGCTGAGCATCATCGTTAGAACCCCTACTTTGCATCGTAAAACTGATCGAACCGTCGCCGAATGCACCAAGACTTACATTCGGCGACGGCATTACGTCCGCCAGGTGACCGGTGGACGTATGCGGCACAACCAGAGAAGCGCCGAACCGCCCCAACTGATAGCGCCCCGATTCCAAACACTTGCGAGCGTTCCGAACCTGTCCTTTGCGCATATCTTGGTAGAAGTTGTTCGCCCATCGGCGAACGAGCGGGTTTTCGTGATTCGCAATTGCGGCCAACTCTTCCTCTGACGTGCCACAGGACGCCAGGAACGAAGCGCGCCTCGCCGCGCATTCCGGCCCGAAGCCGCGGGCGATCGAATTCGCATCTTTGAGCTGCCGGCCACAGATTTGACAAGAAAAAGCTTTCATAAGTGCCTCTCAATCGTGTTTATCAACTGACGGGCGAAATATAACGTTAGCGTTATTTTGAGTCAAGGGAAAAACAATGCTAGCGTTACTTTTTCTTGACAGGCGAGGCAAACTTGCTTATAAATAATGCGTGCGCTACTTTGCGCAGCATGGAAACCAAAGGGGATCGAATGCTTACAACAAACGAAGCGGCTGAAATATTGGGTGTAAAGCCTGTCAGTGTCCGGGTCTGGCTGAATGAAGAAGGGCACCCACGCTTTCCCAACGCTCAAAAATTTGGCCGAGATTGGCAGATTCCAGAATCTGATCTTGCTGGCTTACCGCGTGGAAGAAAGCGTGGACGACCATCAAAAGCTGAAAGCTCAAATAAGCAAGCTTCAACCATCGCCGATGACGTAGACGCCGTTCAGGTGGACAGCTCAGCCAAGCCCAAGAAGAGAGCAGGGAAGAAGCCTAAGAAGTAAAGGCTATTAGTTAATTTTGTAAGCTGAAAATCTGGTGATTGGAAGGAAGTTGTTTTGTACCCCGAATCGTACCCCGAAAAGCAAAAGCCGCCGAACCAAAAGGCGCGACGGCTATAAGTGCTTTAGATACTGATTGCGGGGGTAGGATTTGAACCTACGACCTTTGGGTTATGAGCCCAACGAGCTACCAGGCTGCTCCACCCCGCGTCAAAACGAAACCCGAATGTAGATGCCGATCCATATTTTGTCAACGGGGCAATCCAAACTTTCTTTTAGTTGAAATTTTACCCACCGATGATTCCGGCCACTCCGCAGTTCAGGCAGCGATACAATGTCCCAGCGCGTTCGGGGAACACTTGCACCCTAGCTGGGCCGCAAGTGTGTTGGACATTGACTTCAAACAGCGTGTAATACTGGTCGTCGCTGATTTCGACCAGCGCGTCAAAGATCGCTTGTTCGGCTACAGTGTTTTCGTCAATCGCCCGGAAAAAATCCAACTCGTAATCGGAATAACCTTCTTCGTACCCGTTTTGCATATTTCACCTTTTGCGAAAAACCGCTTTTGCCGCTTTTCGCTTAAATTGTCAGTTACAGATTTTGTTGTCTGGCTGACGGCTCTTATACTACGCCGCGATTCATTCACAAAAGGAGTTCTTGCAGATGCCTGTCGTGATTCAGGTTTTTTCCGATTACGTCTGTCCGTATTGTTATCTGGGAGAAGTTCCGCTCAGAAATGCCGTCGCCAGAACTGGCGCGGAAATCGTGTGGCGCGCGTTTCAGTTGCGGGAATCCGGACCGCCGCCGTTTGAACCCGGCAGCGAACGCATGAACGCCAGTTGGAACCATTCAGTGTTTCCGTTGGCAAACCGGCTGGGCGTGGAAATTCGCCAGCCTTCGCGGTCGCCTCTGACCCGGTTGGCACACGAAGCCGCCGCCTGGGCGCGCTCAAAAGACAGTTTCGATCAGTTTCATCGGCGATTGTTCAAGGCGTTCTTCCTTGAAAACAGAGACATCAGCGAGTTGACCGTGTTGAAGGAAATCGCCTGGCAGTCGGGATTGAATCCCGCTGATCTGGAAAAGGCGTTGGCGGAACGCCGCATGGCTGATGAGGTGGACGAAGATTTATTGATTGCTCGCACGTACGGCATCGCCACCGTGCCGTCGTTTGTCATCGGAGGGCACGTGCTGGCTGGCGTGCAGGACGAAGCCGTGCTGATCCGCGCCATCGAATTGGCAAGCGAAGGAAAACTGGAAGCCGAAACGAAAAAGTTGCCGCATCTGCCGATTCAAATTGCGCGGTAACCAACAGGTCTTCAACGATGAATCAAACTCTCAAACAAATCGAAACCGGAAAGATCGTCGCCATCTTGCGCGGAGATTTCGGCGGACGCGAAGAAGAGCTTGTTGCCGCAATGGTCGAAGGCGGGTTGACCGCTGTCGAAGTCACGCTGAATTCGCGCGACGTATTTGACGCGATCAACCGGCTGGCCAAACGCTTTGGTTCTGAAATCGCTGTCGGCGCGGGAACTGTGCTGACGCCTAATGAAGTCGTCCGCGCCGCCGATGCCGGAGCGCAATTTATCGTCTCGCCCAACCGCGATGTCGCTGTGATTGAACAAACCAAGAAGCTTGGACTGGTTTCCTTGCCCGGCTGTTTCACCCCTTCGGAAGTGGTCGAAGCCATCAATGCCGGAGCGGACGCGGCCAAATTGTTTCCGGCCAATTCGCTGGGCCCGGCGTTTGTGAAAGCCTTGCGCGGACCGCTGCCGAACATTCGCACCGTGCCGACGGGCGGAGTCACTGCGGAATTGGCGCGCGATTATTTCGCCGCCGGAGCCTGGGCCATCGGCGCGGGATCGGAATTGATCGGCAAAGATTGGTTTGCCGACGGAGGATTGGAACGGTTGCGCGAACGCACTGCGGCGTTTGTCGCGGCAGGGAGAAAGAATGACTGACGAATTCCAATGCGCGATCTTTGTGGATGCAGGCACGACCAACAGCCGAGTCTGGTTGGTGCGCGGCGAAGAAATTTTGGCCAAGGTCGAAGCGCAAGTCGGTGTGCGCGACACCGCCAAAGACGGTTCTTCTGTGCGGTTGCGTTCGACGTTGCGCGGGTTGATCGAACAGGTTCGGGCCGAAGTTCCGGCAGCCATGCCGGTTTGTGTGGCTGCGGCGGGAATGATCACGTCGTCGCTGGGCTTGGCGGACGTTCCGCATCTGGTTGCGCCAGCGGGAATTGCGGAACTGGCCGCTGCCGTGCGCAGGTTCGAATTTCCTGACGTCACAGAGTTGCCGGTGTTGCTGGTGCCCGGAGTCAAATCCGGCCAGATGCCTTGTGAACTGGCGACGGTTGCCGCCGCGGATTTGATGCGCGGCGAAGAAACGCTGTGCTCAGGATTGATGCGGCTGGAAATCGCCAGCGCTCCGGCGACGGTGTTGAACCTTGGATCGCACTGGAAAGCGATCCAACTCGATGCGCAGGGACGCATTGCCGCCAGCGTGACTTCGCTGTCGGGCGAATTGGTGTATGCCGCGCAAACGCAGACAATTCTGGCCAGCGCCGTTCCGCACGAACGCCCCGCGAATGTGAATTTCGAGTGGGTCGAAGCCGGCATGCGCGAACAGCGGCATTCCGGCTTGGCGCGCGCACTGTTTTGTGTGCGCTTGCTGGAACAGTCGAAACAGGGAAGCGCCGACGACCGTCTGAGCTTTTTGATTGGCGCATTTATCGCGGCGGATTTGGATGCGCTGACCGCGCGCGGAATTCTGGCGGGTTCCGTGGTCATTGTCGGCAGCGGAGGATTGGCCGACGCCTGGCGACACGCGCTGGAAACCGTGGGCATTCAATCGCAAATCATCAGCGGCGAACAAAGCGAACGTGCCTTGCTCGCCGGATTGCGCGGCATCATTGCCGGAGAATAGCGGGTTTCGGTTGCTCCCTCGCCGGAGCGCAGAAGTCTTCGTCCGCAAAAGGTTTTTGTTCTCAGAATTTGGTAGGCACAGCAAAATGCGGACGGGGACGTCCGCGCTCCAGTCTAGCGGGCGAGTTCGTCCGCACTTCATCAACTAGGTCATCATGAAACTCATCATTTGCATCGTGTTTGCCGCGATTGCTGGCTGGCTGGTATTTCCCACAACGGGAGCGACACAATCGGTTCGCCGCATTGATTTCAATCGCGATATTCGCCCGATTCTGTCGGACAAATGTTTTGTCTGCCACGGGCCGGACGCGACCGCTAAGAAAATCAAACTGCGCCTGGATTCCGAAACCAGTGCCTCCGCCGACCTTGGGCGTGGCCGCAGAGCCATCGTCCCCGGTGATGTGGAAAAGAGTTTGCTGGTGCAACGCATTACGCACAGTGATGACACGATGCGCATGCCGCCTGTGGATTCAGGCCGCAAACTGACCCCCGCCGAAATCGAATTGCTGACCGAATGGATTCGCCAGGGCGCGCGCTGGCAACAGCATTGGTCGTTTGTCACGCCGACGCGGCCCGCGTTACCGACAGTCAAAAATACAGCCTGGCCGAAAAACGAGATTGATTATTTTGTGCTCGCCCGATTGGAGTCAGAGGGCTTGCAACCTTCGTCCGAAGCCGACAAGCCGACTTTGCTGCGCCGCGTGTCGCTGGATTTGACCGGATTGCCGCCAACGACCAAAGAGCTGGACGAGTTTCTAAATGACAATTCGCCGAACGCGTATGAAAAAGTCGTGGATCGGTTGCTGGCTTCTCCGCGTTATGGCGAACGCATGGCGTATCGCTGGTTGGATGCGGCGCGATATGCCGACACCAATGGGTATCAAATTGACGGCGACCGTTCGGCGTGGCGCTGGCGCGATTGGGTGATCGAAGCTTTCAACGCCAACAAACCCTTTGACGAATTCGTGGTCGAACAGCTCGCGGGGGATTTGTTGCCGAACCCGACGCTGGATCAACGCATCGCCACGGCGTTCAATCGCAACCATCGCATCAACGCCGAAGGCGGCATCGTGCCGGAAGAGTATCGAATGGAATATGTGATTGACCGCGTGGATACGACTTCGACGGTGTTTATGGGGCTGACGTTCGGTTGCGCGCGTTGCCACAATCACAAATACGATCCGCTGACGCAAAAAGACTTTTATCAACTGTCGGCGTATTTCAACAGCATTGACGAAGACGGGCATTCGTTCGATTGGGGCAATTCTCCGCCGGTGATGCCTGCGCCAACGCGCGAACAACAGGCGCAATGGAAGCGGCTGGATGAGCAAGTCGCCGCCGCCGAAACCGAGTTGAGCAAGCAAACAAAAAAAGCCAAAGGCAAAGAGCGCGACTGGGAACAATCTCTGCTGAAATCTGCGGAACAGCAGCAATGGTTTCCCGAAGACAAGCTGATCGTGCGCATTCCGCTTGATCCACAACAAACGCCGGAATTCAAACCGTCAGACCGCGCGTATCACAATCAGGAAGACATCAAAAAGAAAGACAAAATCGGCGATCCCGAAGGGTTCAAAGAGGGCCAGCCGCGTTACGTTGCTTCGCCGTTGGGGCAGGGAACTGCCTTTGACGGCAAGCTGTATTTCGACGGCGGGCTGAACGCGGATTTCCGGTATAAAACCACGTCCAGCGATTACCGCGAACGA
Source organism: Blastocatellia bacterium (assembly GCA_035429885.1). GTDB lineage: Bacteria > Acidobacteriota > Blastocatellia > RBC074 > RBC074 > RBC074. Next base: position 45,063 of record DAOMFR010000015.1, on the reverse strand, counting down.
TTCACCATTGCGGCTTGGGTATATGCTGAATCCGACCAGAGCGGTTCCATCATCACGAAAGTCAGCGACAGTCCCGCCGAAATCGAAAACAACGTGCCGCGTTCGGAAGGTTACGGACTGTATTTCGTCAACGGCAAATTGCATTTCAATATGGTGTTTCGCTGGGGCGAAGACACCTTGCGCGTGGAAACGGATCAGCCATTGCCGCTGCGGCAATGGCATCACGTCGCCGTTGTCTTCGATGGATTGAAACAGTGGGAAGACCGCTTGCACATGTTCGTCAATGGCCAAGAAGCCAGGCTGAAATGGAATCAGCGCAACTTTTATTTGTTGTTTGGCAATTCGCGCAACACGCTGAAAATCGGCGCGGGCGGAGGTCCGCAGTTCCGATTCAAAGGCGCGCTTGATGAAGTGCGGATGTACAGTCGCGCTTTGAGCGGCGAAGAAATCTCCGCGCTGGCCTGCGCCGATTCTCTGGAAACAATTGCGGCGATTCCGGCGGACAAACGCACAACAGCGCAATCCTGGAAATTGCACAACGCGTTTTTACGAACCGCCGCGCCTTCGGAATTGAAACAAGCCTTTGCCAAACTGTCTGAGTTGCAACTGGAACGGCAAAAGTTCGTGGATGATTTGCCGCCGTTGATGGTGATGCAGGAAATGCCGCAACCGCGTCCGGCATTTGTGCTGAAACGTGGAGCGTATGACGCTCCGGGCGAACCGGTGGAGCGCGCGGTTCCGGCTGCGTTGCCGCCGATGCCCGCCGGATTGCCGAACAATCGGTTGGGACTGGCGCGCTGGCTGGTCAGCAAAGAACATCCGCTGACAGCGCGCGTGGCGGTGAACCGTTACTGGCAAATGTTGTTTGGCACAGGGCTGGTCAAAACGTCCGAAGATTTCGGCGCACAAGGCGAACCGCCTTCGCATCCGGAATTGCTGGACTGGCTGGCGGTCGCGTTCCGCGATGGCAGCCGAAACAGTACAGGAGGCGGTCGCGACCTGGTTCATTCCGGCAAGAGCGGCAGCAAAGCCAACCCGCTTGCTACCGCGCGCGGTACCGTATCGGAGCCTTGGGATATAAAAGCTCTGTTCAAAACAATGGTCATGAGTGCGACTTATCGCCAATCGTCCAAGTTCAATCCGCAATCCAATGATCCCGGCAATCGGTTGTTGGCGCGTGGCCCGCGAGTTCGGTTGTCGGCCGAAATGATTCGCGATCAGGCGTTGTTCACTTCTGGCTTGTTGGTGGAAAAACTCGGCGGCCCGTCGGTCAAACCGTACCAGCCGGACGGGCTGTACAAGGACATGGCCTTTTCCGGCTTGACCGGCTACAACACGGACAAGGGCGAGGGTTTGTGGCGGCGCAGTTTGTACACATTCTGGAAGCGCACGGTACTGTCGCCGACGATGCAGGTCTTTGATGCTTCGGCGCGCGAATTCTGCACGGTGCGCGACACGCGGACGAACACACCGCTGCAATCGCTGAACCTGATGAACGATGTCACCTACATCGAAGCCGCTCGCCTGCTGGCTGAACGGATGTTGACGGAAGGCGGTTCGACACCAGAGCAACGACTGGCCTGGGCATTCCGCCGAGTGACTTCGCGACAACCCAGTGATGCGGAAGTCAGTGCCCTGGCTCGGAATGTGAAATCGCAACTGGAATTTTTCACGCGCCATCCGCAGGAAGCCGACAAGCTGTTATCCGTCGGTGAAAAGCGGAACCGCGACACATTGAATCGGACAGAGTTGGCCGCGTATGCCGCGACCGCAAGTCTGATTCTCAATCTGGATGAAGTGATCACCAAGCAGTAACCACACCTTGGAGACAAAAATGATTCGCAGACTCTTTCAAACCATTTCGCTCGCCGCGCTGATCGCGTGCGCCGTTGTTGTCGGTTTCAAGTTAGTGGGTTCTGTTGACGCGCAATCGGACGCGAAGCGGATCAAACTCGACAACACGAAGCTGATCAAAGCCGACAAGCTGACACAAGCCGACGTTGACCAGATGATGAAGGAACTGTCCAACTGGGGACGCTGGGGCAAAGCCGATCAGCTTGGCGCGATGAATCTGATTACTCCCGAAAAACGGAAACAGGCGGCGGCGCTGGTCAAAGAAGGTGTGCCCGTTTCGTTGGCCCGTGAAACAAACGAACTGCGTGACGCTGATAATCCCGACCCGTATCAACACGTGATGACCTTGACCGGTTCAAACAATCCGGGCCAGTTCAGCGTGGACACGTTTTCAATTCTCTTTCACGGTTATCAGCACACGCACATGGATTCGCTTTGTCACATCTTTTATCAGGGCAAGATGTACAACGGGTTTTCGCAACAGGAAATTACAGCCAAAGGCGCGGAAAAGCTGGCCATCACGAATTTGCAACAAGGCATTTTCACGCGCGGCATTCTGATGGACATGGCTGCGCTGAAAGGCGTGCCGTATCTGGAACCGAAGACAGCCATCTATCCGGAAGACCTGGAAGCCTGGGAAAAGAAGGCGGGAATCAAAGTCGGCGCGGGCGATGCGGTCTTTATCCGCACCGGACGCTGGGCGCGTCGCGCCGCCAAAGGCGCGTGGGATGTGGACAAAGACGGCGCGGCAGGTTTGCATGCGTCGTGTGCCCGCTGGCTAAAAGCTCGCGATGTCGCGATTTTGGGCAGCGACGCCGCCAGCGATGTGTTGCCGTCAGGAATCGAAGGTTTTAGTCATCCCATTCATTCGCTGACACTGATTGCGCTCGGCGTACACATTTTCGACAATTGCGACCTGGAACCGCTCGGCGAAGCCACCGCGAAACGAAAGCGATGGGAATTTTTGCTGACGGCGGCTCCGATTCCGATCAAGGGCGGAACCGGTTCTCCGCTCAATCCAATTGCGACGTTTTGATTTGAAACTGCGAAAGGCAAACTTATGAATCCACTCAACGAACTTCAATTGATGCTGACGCGGCGCTCATTTTTCAGTCGCTGTGGCTTGGGACTGGGAACGGCGGCGCTGGCTTCGTTGCTGAACGAAAGCGGCTTTGCGCAAACGGGCGATGCGAAGCCCGGCTTGCCTGGTGTCCCGCATTTCGCGCCCAAAGCCAAACGCGTGATTTACCTGTTTCAAGCGGGCGGACCGTCGCAATTGGAACTGTTTGACGCCAAACCCAACTTGGAAAAATTCCGCTCCCAAAACCTGCCGGATTCCATTCGTATGGGACAACGCCTGACCGGCATGACTGCGCATCAATCCAGTTTTCCGACCGCGCCTTCGCTGTACAAATTTGCGCAGCATGGAAAGTCCGGCGCGTGGTTGAGCGAATTGCTGCCGCACACGGCGAAAATCGCCGATGACATCAGCTTCATCAAATCCATGCACACCGAACAGATCAACCACGATCCGGCGCAAACGTTCGCGCTCACCGGTTTTCAGCTTGCCGGGCGTCCTAGTCTGGGGTCGTGGTTGTCGTACGGGTTGGGCAGCGAAAACAAAGATCTGCCGGCGTTCGTTGTGCTGGTTTCCGTTGGGCGAAATGGCGGCGATCAACCGCTGTATGACCGGTTGTGGGGCAGCGGATTTTTGCCTTCGCAATTTCAAGGCGTAAAGTTTCACGGTGGCGCTGATCCCGTGTTGTTTCTGTCGAATCCGCCGGGCATCAGCCAGGAAGTCCGCCGTAAGTTTCTGGACGATCTGGCGGAACTGAATCAGCTCAACGCCAAAGAATACGGCGACCCGGAAATTCAGGCGCGCATCGCGCAATATGAAATGGCCTATCGCATGCAAACTTCCGTGCCGGAACTGACCGACCTGTCGAAAGAATCCGACAAGGTGATTGAAAGTTACGGTCCAGACGCACGCAAACCCGGCACCTTCGCTTACAACTGCGTGCTGGCTCGGCGATTGAGCGAGCGTGGCGTGCGGTTCATTCAACTGTTCCATCGCGGCTGGGATCAGCACGGAACCTTGCCAAAAAACATCAAGAAACAAACCGAAGACACCGATCAGGCTTCTGCGGCTCTGATTCAGGATTTGAAAGCGCGCGGCATGCTGGACGACACGCTGGTCATTTGGGGCGGAGAGTTCGGACGCACGGTGTATTCACAAGGCAAGTTGGCTGTGGATGATTACGGACGCGATCATCACCCGCGCTGTTTCAGCATCTGGATGGCGGGCGGCGGAATCAAACCCGGCGTGACCATCGGCGAAACGGATGATTTCAGCTACAACATCACCCGTGATCCAGTTCACGTTCACGATCTGAACGCGACGATTCTGCAATGTTTGGG
>DAOMFR010000015.1:28952-40691 GCA_035429885.1 Blastocatellia bacterium | reverse complement strand
TGCGAAGACCCGTTCTTTCCGCTTGGCGTTGAACCTGCCGATCGAGCTTCAAACCGGTTCATGAAAGCCTATAAGTGCAGGGTCGAAGCCGCGAAGCTGGCGCAAAACCGACCTTTGGTTTTTCACATTACAAATGGCGACGACGACCGTTATCCCAACAAGATCGGCAGCTATACCAAAGCTCTGCCGCATAACCAGTTGGGCGAAGTTGATCTGGCTGCATACGAAACTCTGGTCAGAGCGCGCACGACGCAAGACCCGGACGATTTCGAAAAGATTCAACTTGGATTGGGCCGCAAACTGACCAGCCCGCAAGCCGGCTTGGCCATGGATTTAGAAGGGCCGGATTCGCATCACGTGACCTTGCCCCCGTCGCCAAAGCTGGCCAGTGCCGAAGCCGCAGGCGAAGCCGTTGAACTTTATTGGATGGCGCATGCGCGGGACGTTAACTTCGCTGATTACGGTACCAATCCCATTATTACGCGAGCCGCGCAGGAACTTTCAGCGCTGTCTGATTTTCGTGGACCAAAAGAAAATGGACGCGTGACAGCAAATACCATTTTTCGTGGCACCACGCCGGGTGATCTTGTTGGCCCGTGGTTGTCACAATTTTTGATTCAAGATTTTTCCTTTGGCGCGGTGCCATTCTCGCAAAAAATGAAAACCGTGTTTCCTGGCGTCAACTACATGACGCAGTTTTCAGACTGGCTGGACGTGCAAAACGGTGCCGATCCGAGCGCGAATATTCAATATGATCCGACGCCGCGGTACATTCGTAACCTGCGGGATTTAGCTCAATGGGTTCACGTTGACGCGCTTTATCAAGCGTATTTGCACGCCTGTCTGATTATGATCGGCCAGGGAACACAATTAGACCCGGGCCTGCCGCTTTATAACGCCAAGGCGCAGGCTGGATTTGCGCAATGCGGCGGGCCGCACATCTTGAGCTTCGTCACGGAAGTCGCCACGCGCGCGCTCAAAGCCGTCTGGTATCAGAAATGGTTTGTTCATCACCGTTTGCGCCCGGAAGAATTTGGCGGTCGTGTGCATAACAACTTGGCGGGCAGGGCTAGCTATCCGCTTCACAGTGAAATACTGCGCTCACAGGCAGTGGCTGAAGCCTTTAGCAAATACGGAACGTATTTGCTGCCACAGGCATTTGCCGAAGGCAGCCCGACACACTCGTCGTATGGTTCAGGTCACGCGACAGTAGCCGGAGCGTGCGTAACCGCTCTCAAGGCGTTCTTTGATGAAACAGATACGGTGAAAAATCCGATGGTTCCAACGGCTGACGGACTGGGACTTGTTCCTTACGAAGGGCCGCCATTGACGATTTTGGGCGAGTTGAACAAGGTCGCCACCAATGTGGCTTTTGGACGTAATGCTGCGGGAATTCACTGGCGATCCGATGCAATCAATTCACTGAAACTCGGCGAAGCAGTGACGATCGGCATTTTGCAAGAGCAAAAACTTACGTACAACGACAACGTCGAGATGACATTGACCAAGTTCGACGGAACCAAAATCACCATTTAAGCCTGTTTCCGCTTGAATGGGGAACACAAACTTCCGAAAGCCGTTTGCTTATTGAGAAATCAGCAAACGGCTTTTTGCCCTTGGTCATTGCACTCCGGTCATACCCAACGCCAACAGCAACGCGCGTTTGTAGCCAAGCTCGCGTCCGGTTGGGTCGAACCATTCGCTCAAGCGGTGAGAATCATTCGATCTGCCGCCTGCGCCGATGGTGATGGCGGGGATTCCCAAGTTGATCGGAATGTTGGAATCGGTCGAGGCTCGGTTGAGAATCGGCGTGATGCCCATCACGCGAGACGCTTCGATGGCGGTTCGCACCAGAAATGATTCGCGAGGCGTTTCGCCCGAAGGCCGATTGCCAATTAGCCGGACTTCGGCCTGAAGTTTTTTACCCGAAGCTGCTCGCATCACATTTTCTTCGATCACGGCGCGATTGACAGCCGCCAACAGAAATTCTTCCAAACGCGACAACTCCCCCCCCGACGATGAACGCAAATCCACATCCATCGAAGCCGTTTGGGGGATGACGTTGACCGATTCACCGCCTTCGATGCGGCCAATGTTGTAGGTTGTGCGTGGGTCAACCGGCGCGTGGTAATCGGCCAGCCGAGCCACGGCTCGGCCAAGCGCGTGAACCGGATTGACGACGCCGAAATCTCCCCAACTGTGACCGCCGGGGCCTTGCAGTGTGACTCGATATCGCCGCGAACCCAGCGCTTGGTGCGTGATGAAATCCACGCCGGGGCCATCGAACGAGATGAACGCCGACACTTGTTTGGCCAGTTTGCCTTCGTTGAACAGGTGGCGCACGCCGCGCAAATCTCCTTCGCCTTCTTCGCCCACCGTCGCCACAAACGCAATGGTTCCGCGCAGTTTGATCTGCCCGGCATTCATTGCTTGAATCAGCGCAATCAGCGCTGCCAATCCGGCGCAGTTGTCGGCAATACCTGGAGCGCACAATCGCGAGCCAACATAACGAACTTTGACATCAGTCCCTTCCGGGAAAACGGTGTCCAAGTGCGCGGAAACAACGATCAGCGGCTGATCGCGTTCGCCGCGATAAAATCCGATGACGTTGCCTTCGCTATCGGTGTGAACATCGTCCAGGTTGAGTTCGTTGAACCGTGCGGCAAAATAACGTCCGCGTTCTTGCTCCTTGAAAGGAGGCGCGGGGATTTCGCAGATGCGGATCAGTTCAGAAGTGAATCGCTGTGGTGACGAGTCAATAAACTCAAAAGCCGTTGCGACACGACGGTCGCTCATCAGGTCGGCGATTGACAGTGATCGAAAACGGTCGGCGATGGAGATGATTGAAGCTGGCATCTGATTGCTCCGGCGGATTGAAATTCAGGCATCGGATTGTTCAATCCCATCAGTGAAATTGCAACTGCTGTTTCACTTCTTGACCGGAATTGGAGTTGAAAGAGTCCACCCCAACAAACCGCACAGAACAAACCCGAACGCATTGCTGACGCCGTGAACCTGCGCCATCAAAGGAATGCTGACGGTTTCGATTCCGGCAAATCTCCCAAAGGCGTATAGGCAGGCAAAGATCATTGTGACAATCACGGACACGGACGACAGAACGAGCATCAATCTGGGAACCGGTTTCATCGTTGGAGCAACCACGAGCATTGTTAACATTGCCAACAAGAACAAGCTCAGCGCTAATGTAACAGCGGAAAGGACTTCGACGGCGCGTGACAGGGTGATCCCCGCAGCCACCAGCGGAGGACCGGCAATCACTCCGGTGGCGGCGGCAAGGTAAAGTTTTCGGGCAATGCCTGTGTGAATCTTTCGCCCGGCCAGCCCGGTCAGAATCGGCGCGGAGAATCCTGCGTAATGAAAATGCACGGCTGTCAGCAGCACGATGGTGTCTGAAAAGTTCATGGGATTTAGTCCCAGGCGCGATAGGAATAGCCATCCGCTGCCGACCACGACATAAGCCAAGCCAGCGTCAATGCAGAGTTCTTCCAGCGGCAATATGCCACCAGTGGTTTTCCAGCGTTGCCACAACCGTCCCAAGCCAAACAGGGCAATGAAGAATGTCATCAAGATCCACGGGATGATGATTACCCCGGCGAGCAAGCTGGTTCGCATGGAAAACGAAACGAAAACCAGAACAGCGCTGAACGGTTGCAACCAGGTGGCGCAACGAAATGCCAGGTTATGAAAACCTGCCTTGTCTTCCGCGGTGATCAGGGACAAAACCAAGGGTACAAAGACCAGCGTTGCCAGCATCAGCAAGCGTTCGATCAACCAGGTTTCGCCTTTGCTTTCGACCGGCAAGTTCAGCCAATCCGAAAGCGGAAGCAACAACAGCAACCAGAGAATTCCGCCGATAGCGGCGCTGATGCGGGTGAAGAGAACAGGGTCGTTTATTTTAGTTTTCATAGGTGGATAATCGCTCCGCCGAGACAAGTTGAATGCTCAAAAAGCCTTTCGGAAGTATATCTTGCGCCCTCGCGGGTTTATGGTGTAGAACGTCTGAGTAGTCAAAATAGACAAAGTAGAAGGGAAAAGGCCACGTTGGTAGAACGTCATTCAAATGATTCCGGTTGGATCGAAGTCATCACCGGTTCGATGTTTAGCGGTAAAAGCGAAGAATTGATTCGCCGGTTGCGTCGCGCACAAATTGCCCGCCTGAAAGTCCAAAGTTTTAAACCCGCGATAGATTTGCGTTATTCCGAAGAACACATCGTTTCGCATTCCGAGATGAAAATTGCTTCTCAGCTGGTGACATCCACGCGCGAAATTCTGGAAGCTGTGACCGCCGACACCGAGGTCGTCGGTATAGACGAGGGCCAGTTTTTTGATAGCGAACTGGTTGGTGTCGCCAATCAATTGGCTATCCAGGGCAAACGGGTCATCATCGCCGGGCTGGACATGGATTACCTGGGTCGCCCATTCGAACCGATGCCGTTGCTGTTGGCAATTGCAGAAGACATTACCAAGACTCGGGCAATTTGCATGCAATGTGGCAGCCCGGCAACGTATACGCAACGACTGATCGCCAGCCGGGAACGTGTCGTCGTCGGCGCTTCGGATGCGTATGAAGCCCGCTGTCGCGCGTGCTTTGACCCGAACCTTGGACAGGCAAGCACTGATTGATTCGCATCGGGGCAAGCATTCGAGCTTGCCCTTGATTGTTTGTGGGTCGCGTAGACAGCCTGCCCGCTTTAACAAAGGAGATTGGGATTATGAGCGCACAAAATTCAGCCGAACGACCGTTGGAACATGATCTTCTTTTTGACTTTCTTCGCGTAGTCGAAGCCGCAGCCGTCGAAGCCGCTCGAACCATGGGGCAGGGCGAGCGCAAATACTCCGATCAAGTCGCCGTTGAAAAGATGCGCGAAGTGATGGACACCATCCCAATGGACGGAACCATCGTCATCGGCGAAGGCGAGCGCGACGAAGCTCCGATGCTTTATATTGGCGAACGCGTTGGAATGGGATCGAAGCCCGGCCAGGACGGCAAATACCGCTCAGTGGACATTGCCGTTGATCCGCTGGAAGGCACGAATCTTTGCGCGGTCGGCGCCGACAATGCCATTGCCGTGCTGGCGGCGGCGGAAAAAGGCGGATTGTTGCACGCGCCGGATATTTACATGCAAAAGCTGGTTGTCGGCCCGTCGGTCAAGGGCGCAGTGGATATTGACGCGCCCGTCAAAGACAACTTGAATGCAATTGCTTCGCGGCTGAAACGCAGAGTCGAAGACCTGACCATCGTTGTGATGGACAGGCCGCGTCATCGGAAATTGGTTCAAGACATTCGCGAAGCAGGCGCTCGCATCCGGCTGATTTCCGATGGTGATCTTTCCGCGGGGATTTCTGCCGCCGTCGCCGGTTCCGGAGTTCACGCGTTGATGGGAATTGGCGGAGGTCCGGAAGGCGTCATCACCGCCGCTGCAATGAAGTGTTTGAACGGAGAAATCCAGGCGCGCTTTATGATGCCGGAACAACTGGAAGCCGAAGAACGCTCCCGAATCGCGCCGGACATTGCCGACCGCATGGCAAAGATGGGCATCAAAGACCCCTCGCGCGTTTTCGATACGAATGAACTGGCCCCCGGCAAACGAATCATCTTTGCCGCCGCCGGAGTCACCGATGGAACCTTGCTGCGCGGCGTGCGCTTTTTTGGCACTGGCAAACGAACTCAGGCTTTGGTGATGACAACGGAAACCATGCACGTTCGTTTTGTTGACACCGTCCACGTCGAAGGCGGGCCGGATTCGTTTGTCCGTTTTGACAGGATTTAGTTTTCCCGCTACGCCACACGAAAAAGCACGAAGGAGTTTTTTTGTGACACTTCGTGTGTCTTTGCGGGAAAGATGTTTTCCGAGGAAGAGAGATGCTTGGTAAAAAACTGTTCTGTCTGACGATTCTGCTTTGCACCGTGTCACTTTCGGCTTTGGGCCAGTCAACCAAGCCAGTCCAGAACATCGAACGGTTGCGCGCGCATTTGCAGGAATTGGCCAACGCCTTTCCGGGGACGATGGGAATTACGGTTCGCGATATTGCCAGTGGCCAGCAGATTTCAATCAACGGTGACAAACTATTCCCGATGGCCAGCGCCTTTAAGATTCCGATTCTGGTCGAAGTCTTTCGTCAGGTCGAAGCCGGAAAGTTTTCTTTGGATGATCGCGTTGATTTGACCGCCGATGATCGCACGCTGGGCAGCGGAGTGTTGACGCTGATGTCGCCAGGGTTGAAACCGACGATTCACGATCTGGCGACGCTGATGATCATCCTCAGCGACAATCAGGCGACGGACATGCTGCTCAACAAAGTCGGCGCGGAAAACGTGACGGCGACGATGCGCAAGCTTGGGTTGACTAACATTCGCGTGGATCGCACAACCTTTGAATTGATCCGCGATTATCTGGCGCTGATTGACGAAGCGGCGGCGGGGAAAACCAAACAGCAGTTGATGAACCGTCCGCAACTCAACACGTCTTCCGCTGAACGAGTGGCTAAGGCCGATCTAGAATTTTCCAAGATCATGAAAGACGTCGCTTCGCCGGATGATATGGCTCGACTGCTGGATTTAATCGTTAAAGGAAAAGCCGCCAGCGAAAACTCCTGCCAGCAGATGATGACGATTCTCAACCGCCAGCAATTCAATCATCGTTTGCCACGGTATTTGCCGGAAGGCACAGGCTTCGCCCACAAAACCGGAACCATCGGCTCGACAACCAACGACGCTGGCGTGATGTTCATTCGCGGCAACCCAATCGCGCTGGTGGTTTTCACGATGGATAAGCGAACGGGACGCGGCGAAGTCGAAGAGCAAATGGGGCGGTTGGCGCGTGTGGTGTATGATTTCTTCGACGCGGTCAAATAACTCAATCAAACATGCTGAATCCCCAAAAAACGTGGCTGATGTATTCTCTGCTGATGCTGATTGCCGTGGTTTGGCTGGCAGTCATTGTTTTGCCACCTTGGTTGATGGCTACGGGGCACATGGGGTTAGCGATCAGTCTGTATCGTGGTTTGTCCGGCATTTGCCATCAAATTCCTGAGCGGTCATTTTCTTTATGGGGATTCCCGTTGGCGGTTTGCTCACGTTGCACGGGAATTTACTGCGGCTTTGTCTTCGGATTGGGGCTGTATCCGTTTTGTCGCAATGTTGGCGAAGTGACGATTCCGCCACGTATCTGGTTGGCAATTGGAGCTTTGCCGATGCTGTTGGATGTCGGCGTGGATTTCGCGGGGATTTTCAAAAACACTTTTCTTTCTCGAACAGCGACAGGGTTGTTCGTTGGCATCGTGGCGGCTTTCTTTCTGTTGCCGGCTTGGGTGGGGATTCTATATCCACGACTGCCAGAATCGCAGAAACATTCTTTCAAGGAGCATTTTTCAGCATGAGTCAACAAGATCAGAGCAAACCATATTTGGTGGGCGGATTGGTCATGGGGATTTTGTCCGTGATCCCTTTGGTGAACGCAGGCAACACGTGTTGTTGTTTGTGGGCCTGGGTTGGAGGCGCAATCGCGGCCAAATTGTTGGTGGACGGTTCGGAACGTCCCGTCACCATGCAAGACGGCGCAAAAATTGGTTTGTTCGCCGGGTTGTTGGGCGCATTCATTCGTGTGGTGATCGGGTTGCCGGTCGAGTTGGTGACTTTGCCGTATCAGTTAAAAGCGTTGAGCAATTTCGCCGAGCAGGTGAATAACCCGCAACTGCAACAATTCGCTCAGCAAATTGTGGATCAAATGAGCGGACAGGGAATGGGCGCGCAGATTGTGGGAATGTTGCCTGGCACTTTGATCGGAGCCGTTTTGTTGTGTGGTTTTACGGTATTGGGTGCAATGGCTGGAGTGAAGCTGTTTGAAAAGCGCCAGAATCAGTTTCCGCCGCCGCCTCCGCAATGGGAGCCGCCGCAATCGGGCGACGGTGGCGACTGGCCGCAACAGTAACTGTAAGTACCGCGACCGGTAGGGAGCGAGCGCCTACAACTCGCTCCCTACCGGTCGCGGTACTGATTCACTTCTGCGCTGTCATTGGTTGAAACCGGCTGGCTCCGCGCTGAAGGAATTGGACGAATTCCTGTTTGTCGCGCGTCAGTCCGGGGAATTTGGCCAGAATGTTTCCGCTGGGATCAATCACCGCGTACAGCGGCAACGCAACGGTGCCGAACTTTTCCGCCTGCAGCTTTCCATTTTCCTCGTCAATCTTTTGATGTTCCGGCGTGTCTTCGCGATCGGTGTACAGCTCAGCCAGCACAAACTTTTCCAACTCCTGTTTCACGGCCGGATCGGGAAACATGTTCTTTTCCATCCAGCGGCAATTGGTGCAGGTGACGCCGGTGAAGTTCAAAAATGCTGGGCGATTTTCGGCTTTGGCTTTTTGCAACACGGCGTCATAACTTTCGTGCCATTTGGCTTCGGCGGCATTGCTGCCCGAACGGTTTAGCGCAAAATCCTTGGCCGAAGACGGCGGCAACCACGCGTCGAATTCTCCCAAGCTTCCGCCGAGCAATCCGGTCAGGAAGTAAAAGGCCAAACCGAGAAAGAACGTTGCCATCAGCATTCTGAACACACCTAATCGCTCCACCGGCGAATCGTGAGGCAACTGGATTTTGCCCAACAAATATAACGCTGTTGCCAGGGCAATCGCGATCCACGCCGATAAAACCAGTGGGCGAGAAATCGTTTGCCAGCCCCACACTAAATCCACATTGCTCAGGAATTTGAACGCCGCGCCGAGTTCCAGAAATCCCATAACGACTTTGACGGAGTTCAGCCATCCGCCGGATTTTGGCAAACTTTGCAGCCATTGCGGAAACAACGCGAACAGGAAAAACGGCAGGGCAAATGCCGTCGCAAACGCCACCATTCCAATCACAGCCCAAAACCAATCGCCTTGCGTCGCGTAAATCAACACTGTGCCGACGAACGCCGTCGTGCAAGTGAACGACGTCAGCGTGAAGGTGATGCCCATTAAAATCGTGGCAAAGGTTTGGCTGCCGGTGCCGCTATCTGCGCTCGCATTGAGTTTGTTGACCAACCCTGATGGAACTTGAATTTCAAACATTCCGAACAGGTTCAACGCGAAGACAACGAACAACAAGGTCAGAAACAGGTTCATCCACGGATTGGCCGCAAATTTGGTCAGCCCTGTTGGCCCGGCAATCACCGCCAATGCCAGCCCAAGCACCGTGTACGTCAAAATGATTCCCAGCGAAAAGAATGATGCTTGTCCGACTGCTTGAGCGCTCGTTCGTTTTTCGCGCTTGGTGAAAAACGAGACGGTGATTGGAATCATCGGAAACACACATGGAGTCAGTAATGCCAGCAAGCCTTGAAGAACGGCGAACCAAATGAACCCAAACAGGCCGCGATTTTTGAGCGCTTGGGCTTGATCTTCGTCATTGGCGCTGGGCGGATTGGGCGTTGTGGTAGAACCCGTCGCTGGGATCACTGCGGAATCAGGAGTTGGCGAAGCTGTCGCTTCAGGCGAACTGGCCGGAGAAGCAGAGGTTGTGGGCGAAGCTTCCGGCGATGGCGAAGGTGTCAACTTGGCATTGGCGGCGACAATCGCCACGTCCACATCGAGCGGTTTGGTGCGCGGCGGCAAACATTCGTGATCGTTGCACACCTGAAAGTAAAACTTGACGGTCAATTTTTGATTGCCGACCGGAGCGCCCTCAGCGACTTTGATTGGCAGGCTGAATGCGGCTTCGCCGTCAAAGGTTTCGGTCATAAACGGCGGCTGTCCAGGAATCGAAAAATTCGGATCGGCAGCGACCTTGGGTTTCGGTTGCGTCGGTTTGCCGTTGGCTTTAAACGGACCGGTTTCGTCAATCGAAATTTTGGTGGGACGCGGCCCGCCCGCCGGTTGCGTCAGCGAATACAAATGCCAACCCGAATCAATCTTGGCAGTAACGGTGACCTTGGCAGTTTGTCCGGCTTTGACCGGATTCGGATCCAGCTTTGCGGACAGATTGATCGGACTCGCCAATTGCGCCATAGCGGAAATTGCCAATCCGCACACCAACATCAGCGCAGCAATCACGTGAAACCTGAATTGACCGGAACGAACCATAAACGACCTCGCAAGTTGTGAAGATGAATTGCCTGTGGACTTTACCCGACTGCGCGACAGAACTGTGTCAGCCAAGTGACCAAAAGAGTACCCCGAACGAAAAAACGCGGCAACCTACTGTTTCGGCGAAGCAGAAAGAATGACAAAGGGTTGGGATTCCAGTTCGCGGCGGTAAAACACGCGAGGGCGTTGGACGTTTCGCGATTCCACTTTCAGCAACCGCTCTTCCCCTTCGACATACGCCAGCACGAATTTGCGTTTGCTGCTTTCCTGCATTCGCTGGCGCTGCAATTGCGGGACGCGTTCGCTGGCGTAATTCAGCCATTCGCGCAGCAAAATCGTTCCGTCTTTCGGATCTGCGTCCGCGTCCGCGCGTTTCAAACCTTCTTCGATCAACGTGTATGTCAATAAACCGTGTTTCAAATCTTCGGGTTCGATGGCGGCTTGATAACTTTGCGACGCCGTCAGCACGTACATGCCTTTTTCGTAAGCCAGTTGCGCCAAGCCTTTGGAATTCATCGGGCCACGGCGCTTTTCAGCGGATTCCAGCGCCTGCCCGGAATTGCAGGCGTCAATCACCAGCAATAGTTGCCCCGCGTTGATTGTTTCAAAGGCGCGTTCCAGATCACGGTCTGAAATGCTGTGCGCGAGAACCAGTTTCACACTGGCCTCCGTGATTTGGTTGCGCGCTCCGCGATATCCCAGGTCGTGCGGGATCAGATAGAACTGGTTTTGCACGGCAGTGCCGTGACCAGCGAAATACACGACGACCGCATCTTCCGGTTGCGCTTGCGCAGCAATATCGGCCAGCGCTTTCAGGATGGCGGCTTTGGTGGCGCGCGCGTCCATCAAGGAAACAACTGAAACACGCTCGTACCGGTTCAGCCGGGTCTGTTGCTGGTGAAGTTCAGCGGCGAAATCCGTCGCGTCAGCAACGGCGAAGCGCAAATTGAACTGCGGGTTTTCATATTGATTGACTCCGATGGCCAGCAAATACGCCGTCCCCGTGCGTTTCAAACTGTCCGCACCGTTGATGATCAGCGTGGCATCTGTGCTTTTGACGTTGTCGCGGTTGAACGCATACGCCGTCAGACGGTTTTCGCCAGCCGTCATTGAGATTTCTGTTTCCAGTGTTGCACGCGTCTGGCCTTTCAACGCATCCCCGCGCCAGACTTTGACCAGCGAACCATTGCGGAACAGTCGCACGTCCTGCGCGCCAGCCGGAGCCGCCGTGATGTCCAGCCGCACTTTGACGCGACGCGTTGAAATCGAATTGGCGGAGCTTCCTTCGCCAACGGAAATTTTCAATTGCGGCGGGCGACGATCTTTCTGTTCGATGTTGGTGGCGGCGCGCGGACGTTTGCCGTTGAACAATTCGCTCAGCAAGCCTGGGGAATAGTATTCGTTGAAGAATATTTCCACCGGCGAGACATCGTAAAGCTGGGGCGAAAACCGCCACAGAATCTGATTCCAGGCCGCCGGTGAACCATCAAACAAACCGTCAGGCGTCACCACCAACCAGTCCTGGTCATCCAGCGAAAGCAGATTGGCCAAAAACTTTCCGCTCGCCACATCCCACAATGCGACAGTGCTTTCCTGTGTGCCCGCCGCAAGGATTTGGCCATCAGGACTGAACGCGACTGATGAGACGTTTTCTGC
>DAOMFR010000015.1:26804-28852 GCA_035429885.1 Blastocatellia bacterium | reverse complement strand
CTGAACGCCACGGCGTAAACGCTGTTTGTATGTCCGCTGAGCGTTTGCAGCAATTGGCCGGTGGCGACATCCCACAATTTCGCGGTTTTGTCGTGGCCTGCGCTGGCCAGCCATTTTCCGTCCGGGCTGAAAGCCAGCGAATGCACACCGTTAGGGTGGCCGTTGAGCAAATGTGTGGATTTTTCTGCGGCGATATCCCACAGCTTGATCGAACCGTTACGATCTCCAACGGCCATCATTCGACCGTCAGCGCTGAATGCGAGCGCATCCGCTTGTCGCGGATTGTCTTTGATCAAACGCAGCATTTGCCCTGAGGCCGCATCCCACAACCGGATTTCAATTCCAGCGCCGCTGGCTAAACGGCCATCATTGCTGAAGGCGACGTCATTGACCGCAAAACTGTTGCCGTTTAGCGTCCGCACCATTTGGCCAGTGGACGTGTCCCACACCTTAAGCGTATCTGTGCGAGCAATGTTCGTCCGCCGTCCGGTGGCCAGCATTCTTCCATTCGGGCTGAAGGCGATCGAAGAGATCGGTGTTGTGTGCCCCGTGAACTTTCGCACCGGTTGGCCGGTTGTAACGTCCAGCAAGTAGAGCGCATAGTCTTTGACACTGTTGGCCCCCAGAACCAAAAATCTGCCATCAGGGCTGAAATCCAGTTTTCCAAAATCGCTGAGTTCCGTCAGCTTGCGAATTTGCCGTCCGGTGGCTGCATCCCAAAATGTGATTTCAGAACTGGCGCTGACCAGAGTTTTTCCGTCAGGGCTAAACGCCAGCGATTCGGCTGTGAAGTTATTGTCGAATTTTGCTTCCCAGCGAGTCTGGCCGGTTGCAACGTCCAGGGAAATCAGCGATCTGCTGCTAATCACCAGCGACTTTCCGTCGGGGCTAAACGCGATGGCGAGATCCGGAAGAGGTTTTCCGGTGCTGCGGCCTTTTAGCACACGCAGTTCGCGCCCCGTTGCGACATCCCACAACCTGGTGATTTCTCCGCCACTGGCCACCGTGCGGCCATCGGGGCTCAGCGCCATCAACAGCAGGCCTTTGAAAACTGTCTTGTCGTCAGGAGCGATGACTTGCCGAATCTGTCCAGTCGCCACGTCCCAAACCAGGATGTTTTGATCCATTCCGCCACTGGCCAGCGTTCGTCCATCGGAACTAAAAGCCAGCGAAGTCACGGTCATTTGATGTCCTTCCAGCTCTCGCACAAGACGGCCAGTTTCTACATCCCACAGCTTGATGAGTTGATCTGTGCCGCCACTGGCCAGCAGGCGGCCATCCGGACTGAAGCGAAGCGCCTGTACGGCGGAACTGTGCCCCCGCAGCGTTCGCAATTCCAGACCGCTTTCCACATCCCAGAGCTTGACAGTTTGATCCACGCCTCCGCTGGCGACGATTCGTCCGTTGGGATTGTATGCAACCGCGTTGATGTAGCCGGAATGTCCCGTCTGAATGGCCAGCTCTGGCTTTTGCGCCAAAACGATCAGGCCAAGCGAACACGCAACACCAATGCAAACAACCAGTCGCAGAAACTTCGAGAAAAACGGGTTGGCGAGGATCATTGGCATGTCTCCCAAACGAAGCGGAAAAAAGAAACGCAGCAGATCGTGAGAACGAGCTACCGCGTGTTCGATGAGTGGCGAATTGTAGAGTTACTTTGCTGCGCGACGTTCGGCCAGCGTTTTATAGCGCGCTTTCATCATCTCGACGCGCTGAGCGCCGTTGGGATGCAGCGCGACCAGTTTTTCCAGATTGGCCATGTACTGCGGCCCAAAGACAGTGCGCAGTTCCGGCACGAAATCGCCGATCTTGGCCCAGACGGCAAAGAATTCGCCGTTTGTGTCGAAAAACAAATCTTTATCAATCGCTCCGTGATTGACCATCGCCGCCACCATGTCCCAGTAACTGGTCGCCTGGCGAAAGTAAGCGTTCTGCTGCATCAAGTCCGGATTGCCGAACAACGCTTTAATGTCGTCGGCGCTCTGCGGAAAGAATTCAAAGAAGACAAAATTGCGCGCTTTGCGCATGGTTTCGTCACGGCGCAAATC
>DAOMFR010000015.1:0-26704 GCA_035429885.1 Blastocatellia bacterium | reverse complement strand
ATTCAAAGAAGACAAAATTGCGCGCTTTGCGCATGGTTTCGTCACGGCGCAAATCATACAGCTTGATAATCAAATCAGCGTCTTGAGCAGTTGCCATGTGTTTTTTCCTTCTTGGATTATTGAAAGGCTACATTAATGGTGTCGCCGCTTGTTGCTTTTTCGCGGCGATGAGTTCCCGCAATGCTGCGTTGATGGCATCTTCATCCGGAAAGAAAGCCGCCACGTCTGAAGCTATTCGCACCATGCGGGAGCGGGTATCAAACCCAGCTTCTTGTGCTGCTTTTCTGAGAGCATCAACATCGTACTCAGGCGCGAGGTCGTCATTCGGATCGTAATCGTCATCATCAAGAATAATTACTTCGTGCTTCATAGTACTTCCTCTCTTCTTGTTTGGTCGCCTCGCGGGCGCTGATGATCCTGTACTGGTCAGGGCGCTCTGTGTACGAAACGAAAAGCACACGACCTTTGTCGGATACTCCAAGGCAAATATATCGCATCTCGCCTAAGGAATGGGCCGGGTCCGGGAAATTCTCCTGCCAAAAATCGTCAAACACAGTGCAGGCTTCCGTAAAAGAGACTCCGTGTTTTTGCAGGTTGATTTCAGCCTTTGACCGATTCCAGGAAAATTTCATCAGAACCTTAACGCCAATCACAAGTTAATGTAATTCGGTCCGCCTCCACCTTCGGGCGTCACC
This sequence comes from Blastocatellia bacterium, assembly GCA_035429885.1. Lineage (GTDB taxonomy): Bacteria > Acidobacteriota > Blastocatellia > RBC074 > RBC074 > RBC074. The sequence goes on along the minus strand of DAOMFR010000015.1, from coordinate 26,009 downwards.
CAATCAATGATCTGATACGGGTCCATGATGTCGCAGGTTTTGCAGTGAACGCAGTTGGAAAAGTTCAGCTTGGGCCTGCGACCGCCTTCGACTTCTTCCGGTTCGTACACTGCCGCCGGGCAAAAGTACTGACAGGGATTTCCGTATTCGTAGGTGCAGCGTTCGATGCACACATTTGTGTCCAGCACTTTCAAATGTGGCGGCTGGTCTTCGTCGTGTTCTGTGCCGGAGCGAAACACGTCCGACACTTTTTCAAACGTCAGTTTGTTGTCGCACTTGGCCGGTTCCGCCTGAACAAACTCGCCGGCCCCTTTCGGCCAGCGGCCATAATAGTGCTGCTTTTTCATGTGTTCGTGACCGGCTTCCACGTGCAGGTCGCCGAACAATCCGAAACCTTTGGTGGGAACCTGAAATCCGCTTTCGATCAATCCCCAGATGCGCCCGTGGCGAAATGCCTGGTGGAAATTGCGGACTTCGTGCAGTTCTTTTTGAATGAAGCTGTCTTTGACTTTCGTCTCGAAAGCTTTGAGTTGAGCTTCGTCAAAGCGATCCGCCAGCAAGGCGTCAAAGATCGTTTCCGCCGCCAGCATTCCGGACTTCATTGCCATGTGAATGCCTTTCAGCTTTTGCGAATTCAGGAAGCTGGCCGAATCTCCGATGATCAAAAAACCGTCGCCGTAATATTTCGGCTGCGACAACAAACCGCCTTCGGGAATAGTTTTCGCGCCGTAATGCAGCATCTTGCCGCCTTCCAGCATCGCGGCAATTGCCGGGTGTTGTTTGAATTCGTTGAACAGCCGATGCGGATCGGTGAACGGGTCTTGATAATCCAGCCCAACGACCAAGCCGATGTCCAGCAGGTCGTTTTGCATTCCGTAAATGAAGCCTCCGCCGAACACATCATTCGGCAGCGGATAGCCCAGCGTGTGCATGACGAATCCGGGTGTGACGCGGCCTTTCGGCAATTCCCAAATCTCTTTCACGCCGCAGGCGTACACTTGCGGATTCGGGCCGTCCAGGCCGAGCTTTTGCACCAGTTTTTTGGTCAGCGAACCGCGCGAGCCTTCACCGAGCACGGTGACTTTGGCAAAGATGTCTGCGCCGGGTTGGAAATTGTCTTTCGGTTCGCCGTCTTTGCCGATGCCTTTGTCGCCGGTGCGCACGCCGATGACTTTGCCTGCGTCGTCGTACAGCAATGACGCGCCGGGAAATTCCGGAATCAGCATGACATCCAATTCTTCGACAATCGGCGCCATCCAGCGAATCAACTTGTTCAAACTGACCACATATTTGCCGTGATTGTTCAGCGGAGGCGGAATGATCGGCGATTTGATCTTGCGCGTTTTGGTCAGATACGAAACGTCCTCTTCGGTGACTTCGGATTCCACCGGAGCGCCGCGTTCTTTCCAATCGGGCATCAATTCCGTCAACGGACGCGCATCCATCACCGCGCCGGAAATCATGTGCGACCCGACTTCGCGGCCTTTTTCGATGACGGCGATGGTCAATTCGCCCAGCGCGTTGTTATTCGCTTCGTTGTATTGGTTGATGAACTGACGCAAGCGCAAGGCTCCTGCCAACGAAGCCGGGCCTGCGCCGACAAACAATACGTCAACTTCTAAAGTGTCGCGTTCGATGTTTTCCATTGGTCGTTTACTCGATTGAATTGTTCGTTTACCGATTACTTCACTGCACTCGAAGCCATTGGGTTTTGTTTCGGCGGCATTTGGAATGGCAATACGTCCGGCGTGACGCGGACTCCGCTGGTGAATTTGAACGGATACTTGCCACCGCTGGGAAAAGTCATTTCGACGAAATAAGCCGTGAAACCTGCTTCGGGTTTCGCCATTTTGCCGATGTACACGCCCGGTTTCACTGGTTGCAGCACTTCGCTCTTGTACGCTTTGCCAATGAGTTCCATGCGGAAGTCGCGCGTTTTGGGATTGGTCGCGTACCAGAGTTTGACTTCGGTCGGCTTGTCCACCGTGTTGACGGTGATCGAACCGTCTTTTTCAAACTTCCAGCTATAACGCGGGCGCGGCGTTCCTTTCAGCACGGATTCGTAAAACGCGTCCAGCGTAAAAGGCGCGTCGGTTCCGTCCAGTCCGTGATTGCTGTTCGGCACGTAACGCAGATGCTTTTCACCTTTCAGATCATCGAAGTAAAACTGCGACGAATCGGGCAGGAAAAACTGATCGCCTGCGGAGTTGATGATCATCTTCGGCATCGTCAGACGGTCGCGATAGGAATACGGGTCTTCGATGTCCATCAAGGCTCTGTATTGCGGAGTTCCCGCCCAGGTCACAACGTTCAGGTAATCGCGAACAGCAGGCGCCCAAAAACCATACGCGCGAAAATGATGTTCCAGTCCTTTTTCCAGGTTCAAACAATCAATCACGTAGGGAACGATGGCGATGACGCGATCATCCACAATGGCCGTCGTCCACGTGGTCCAGCCTCGTTTCGATCCTCCGCTGACGATGAAGTTTTCCACCTTGGCGGCTTTCTTGCTGCCTTCGGTGCTGGCGGCGACCGCGATGACGGTGTCGAGCGCGCGCACAGAAGCTTTGGTCATCGGCAAACGTAGCGGCCAGGTTTCATCACCCGTGCGCATGAATTTTTCCCAGGTATAAGCAATGATCCCGTCTTCGTTGCGGGATTTGGTTTCATCTTTGAACGTCAGCGGTTCGTACGGAATCATCTTCAATTCGGCAACAACCGATTTCGTTCGCACAGCCATATCGGTGAAAGTCGGCACGGGAACGCCCGGTTCTTTGCTGTTTACCGAACCGCCGGAAATAAACAGAAAGGCCGTTGGCGACGTGACTTCATCGGGTTGAATGATCGTCATCCAGTGTTCCCAGATGGGGCGATCCACTTCCGCCGCGGAGCGCCATTGCTGTGATGTCATGCGGACGACGTACACCGTGAAGCCTTCTTTTTTGATCGTACTGGTAACTTTGTAGCTGTAATTCGGGTCCGCTTTCGCGACGTACCGGTCCAACGCTGTGACTTTTTTGCCTTTGCGCGCTTTGGCGTCGGTGTGACCGGCGAAGGCGAAGATCAAAGCGAAAATTGCGAGGGAATATAGAAACTGGCGGCGATTGATGGTCATTGGAGAAACTCCGGTTATTCGTGAAGAGTGTGGTTTGTGAAAGTTTGGAAGGAGAGTACGGAACAAACGGAAATAACGGAATAAACGGTAGGTTGATTTCCGTCCTTTCTGTTATTTCTGTTTGTTCCGTTATCTCTCCTCGCCGTCATTGCTTCAGTTTTTCAGCTTCGGCGGTCAGCGCCGGGACGATTTCAAACAGGTCGCCGACGATGCCGTAATCGGCGATTTCAAAGATTGGCGCTTCTTTGTCTTTGTTGATGGCGACAATGGTGCGCGAACCTTTCATGCCGACCAGATGCTGAATCGCACCGGAAATGCCTACGGCCAGATACATCTTCGGAGCGACGGTTTGTCCCGAAGAACCGATTTGGCGATCCATCGGCAGCCATTCGTTGTCGCAAATCGGACGCGAAGCCGACAACTCGGCTCCCATCGCATCGGCCAATTTCTTGACGATTTCGATGTTCTTTTGCTCTTTGATGCCGCGACCGACCGAAACAATCAGTGGAGCTGCCGTCAAATCTACAGCGGCTTTGGCTTCCTTGAATCGCTCTTCCGGTTGCTGACGAACCACGCCGTCCAGGTTGACGGTTCGAGTTTTGACTTCGGCCTGACCGGCTTCGCATTCATCGCCGCGGAAACTGCCGATCTGGAAACTGACGAAGTGCGGTTTGTCGCCGACGGGCACCACGTCCGCAGCCATCTTGCCTTGAAAGACTTGCCGCGTCAGAACCAGTTCGCCACCTTCAACTTTGTGGCTGATGCAGTCGCCGATCAGCGCGCGACGCAAGCTGGCAGCCAGCTTCGGCGCGAAGTCGCGGACTTCGTATGTGTGCGTCATCAAAACCAGTTCCGGTTGCAACTGTTCGATGACCTGTTTGAACGCAGCCGAGTAGCCGTCGGCGGTGTATGACTTCAGCGCGTCGTTTTCGACGGTGAAAACCGCGCTCAGCTTTTTGGCCGCGATTTCGCCAGCCGTTGCGCCAATTCCGCTGCCAAAAATGACTGCTGAAACAGCCTGTCCGGTCGCGCCGCTGATTAATTGAGCCGCGCGCACTGCTTCGTAAGATGCTTTGTTGACCTTGCCGTCAACGTGTTCGATGAAAACTAGAATCATAAATCCTCCGGATTTGGAGATTGGGGATGGGAGATGGGAGTTCGTGGCGAGCCCAACTCCTATCTCCTAACTCCTGGGCTCCTGTCCTTAAAATACGCGAGCTTCATTTTTCAGCTTGTCCATCAACTTGGCGGCGATTTCGGACGCGCTGCCTTCGATGAATTGTGTCTGTTTGGATTTCTGCGGCACGTAGATTTTGCGAATCTGCGTTTTCGGAGCCAGCACGTCGGCTGACAAACCTAACGCGGCAGAATCCAGCTTCTTAATCTCTTTTTTCTTCGCCGCCATGATGCCCTTCAGCGTGGCATATCGCAGCGTATTAATGCCGGATTGAATCGTCAGCACCGCCGGAGCAGGGAAGCTGACCCATTGAAAATACCCGCTTTCCAATTCGCGTTTGACCTTCAGCTTTCCGTCTTCAGCTTGCACATCCATGACGATGGTCGCGTGCGGAGTGCCCAGCAGTTCTGCCGCAATGACTCCGGTTTGCGCGTAGCCGTGGTCGTCAGATTGCAATCCCGTCAGCAGCAGATCAAAGCCTTCACCCTTGGCCGCTGCGGCAATCACCGAAGCCGCGCCGAACGCGTCCAGGTTGTCGAACGCAGCGTCTTCCAAATGCAGCCCGCGATCGGCTCCGCGTGCCAGAGCTTCCTTGATGACGGATTGCGCGCGCGCCGGGCCGAGCGATAGCGCGATGACTTCGCCGCCGTGCTTTTCTTTTAATTGCAGCGCAGCCTCCAAACCATATTGATCGGATTCGTTGATCTCGTACGTCAGGTCGCGATCCTGAATCCAGTTCCCTTGTTCATTGATGCGAAGAATCGAATCGTTCTTCGGCACTTGTTTCAGACAGACGATAATTTTCATAACGACTCCTGTCGCTCACAATTTAGATTTTCCCGTTGAATTACTTGGGATTAGGACGTGAATTTTAACTCTGAATGAATGCTCATTCAGTTGCCGATTTATACTTGATGAACGTCAATCCGGCAACCGGACTGGCGTTCAAACCGGAAGACAGGTTACTTGGCCGCTTCTTCCAAGCTTTTGATTGCATCCAGCGTCGCGGCTTTCAGCATATCCAGACATTCGCGTTGTTCGGCTTGGCGCAAAGCGGGCAGGGCGCGCTTGTTGCCGATCTTGCCCAAAGCCCTGATCGAGGTCACCCGTGCGCGGATGTGCTGGTCTTTAGTCAGTTCGATCAGATGGTCAACGATTTTGTCGGCTTTGTCTTCTTTCTGAAGCTCCTTGCCGAGCGTTCCCAGACAGCCGATGGCGGCAACACGAATCGGCACAGGCTGGCCGTACTTGCTGTGGTCGAGCGCCAGGTCAACTCCGCGTTTGTCTTTGGCCTGACTGAAGCCATGAAAGACCGAAGCGGCAATGACTTCCTGCCACGATGTGCGAGCCAGAGCAGGTTTCAGGGCATCAAATGCCTTGTCGGTGCCAATGCCTGCCAATCCGCGAACGGCGGCGACAGTAGCAAAGTAACTTTCATCTTTCTGCGAAACGTCGCGCAGAAAATCTGTCGAAGCTTCGTCTTTGAAATTGCCCAGCGCCCAGACGATGTTTCGGCGGGCGCGGCTGTCTTTTTCGGCCTGATAACGTTCAGACAGCACAGCCCGCGCCGCATCGCCGCCGATTTCCCCAAGCGAGATAGCCGCAGCCATTCGCACGCCGTAAAAGTCTTCGCCAGTTAGCGCGGCGCTCAACGCGGCGATGGTTTCGTCGCCTTTGAATTCGGACAACTCGCGTGCAGCGCGAATGCGATCCATCACGTCTTCGGCTTTGCTGAGTTGGTACGCCAATTCCTGCGCCGACTTTTTGAAACTCATCAGCTTGAAAATGCGATGCCCTTTGTCGAACAGCACCATTCGCGGCTTGGACGCGCAAGGGAAGTAAAACTCCTGTTCGGCTTTGACGATTTCAACGCGATAAAGCTGGCGGTGTTCGGTTTCAATGACTTCGCCCGCTTCAACCGTTGTGATTTCGATTTCGACCGGGAAGCGGAAGACAGGAGTTTGGTCTTCTTTATTTTCCTGAACCTGTTTGACTGACACGCGCAACGTTTTTTGTTCGCGCTGCCATTCGGAATGGACTTCGAGTTCGGGATAGCCAGCGCCGTGCAGCCATTGATCGAAAAACCAGTGCAGGTTTTGCCCTGTTGCTTCTTCAATGGCGACTTTGAAATCGTTGGTTTCAGCGACGCCAAACTCGAACTTTTTCAGGTAATGGGCCAGCGAACGGAAAAATCCGTCGTCGCCCAACGTCCAGCGCAACATATCCAGCACGCACGCGCCTTTTTCGTAGGCGTGGCGATCCATCAGCTCTTCGGAAAACCGATACTTGCGGCAGTCAATCGGGCGGCGATGGCTGGTCCAGTCTTCGCGCAGGTAAGTCAAAAAATCCTGGAAGATGACAAAGCGTGCTTCGTCGCGTCCACGCGAATGTTCGCGCCACAGATATTCGCTGTAGGTGGCAAAACTTTCGTTCAGCCAAATCTGCGTCCAGTCTTTGCACGTCACCAAATCGCCCCACCATTGATGCGCCAGTTCGTGCGCGACGATGTCGTCGTAATTGATGTCGAGTTCGGCTTGCGCGTCCAGCAAGCAGCGGTCGGTGAACGTTGACGCCGAAGTGTTTTCCATCGCTCCGAACAGAAAATCATCCACCAGAATCTGCGCGTATTTCGCGTACGGGTAGTTGTACCCGAATCGCCGTTCAAACAGTTCGATCATCTGCGGAGTATTGGCAAACAACTTCTGCCCGGCGGCGGCGCGATCTTTGTAGACGTAATAATCCACCGGCAGGTCTTTGTAATTGTCTTTGATCTGTTCGTATTCGCCGATGACCACAGTGACCAGATACGCGGGATGAGGTTGCGCCTGGCTCCAGTGAAAAGTTCGCGTGCCTTCTTGTTGATTGTCGCGGACGCCGATCAATTCGCCGTTGGACAGCGCGAAGTATTTGGCTTTGACCGTCACCAGCATTTCGGTCGACATCTTTTGATTGGTTACGTCGTGGCAAGGGAACCACCAATGCGCGTCTTCGTTTTCACCTTGCGACCAGATTTGGCGTGGTTTGTTGGGATAAGCGTCATCGGGTTTGATGAAATACAGCCCTTTGCGTGGGAAGCAGGAATAGTTGATGGCGACTGTGAGTTGTTCGCCGCGCGCATAGCTGCGATCCAGTTCGATGACCAGCCGATCGGGATGCGTTTCAAAATCCAGCCGAGTTGCAAACTGCGCCGTGGAGCGAATCAAATTGCCTGTGCCGCGCTGCTCAACGGCCATCAATTTGACGCTGGCAATCCGCATTTCAGCGACGTCCAATTCGAAATGCTTGAACCCATTGTTGATCGGCGACAGGGTTACGGTAGCCGTGCCTTCGACGGATTCTTTTTCGTCGTCAATGCGCAGTTCCAATTTCAAATGATTGACTGTAAACCGGCGGTCAGGTGTGTGACGCTCTTCGCCTTCGACAGGCGAACGATCAATGTTGACAATCGTTTCGTACAGATTCACGTCCGACCACGAACGTGGATCAAGCAAGGCAGGATGAATGAGTTTGTCGTTCATGGTCGCGTAGTTTCAAGGTTCGCATGCAAAGATGCAAGATCGTCTTCCGAGCCTGGCAGGTTGTAGTGTTTTTTCGTCTGACCCAGGGGGAATGCCCCAGTTGTCTTGCTTGGATGGGCAAATGTATGATTGCTCGCGGTTGATGTACGGATCACCAATCAACCGTATTAAAACAACAGATTCAAAATGCTTTGCTGGGTATTTACTGAGCAACCTGATCGCAGGTTGTTATCTATTACCCTGCTGATCCCAACTGGGAATCAGTCAATTACCGGACTGCGAAAATCAGACTCAAGACGTAAAAACTGCAGTTCGAAGCACCACCATAGGTGAAGGAGATAAAATGAATAAACAATTGAAGTATCTTGCTTCCGCCGTTGCCATAATGCTCGGGTTAATAATGGCAAGTGCCATTTCCGCCAATGCCCAGGTTTCCAGCTCGACGGCAGAAGTCCGTGGGCAAATCACCGACAGCACAGGCGCTGTCATTCCAGGCGCGACCGTGACCTTGACTGATATCAGCAAGGGCGCAGTCCGCACCGCAACAACCGATGCCGAAGGCAATTACGCGTTTCTGGCGTTATTGCCCGGAGCATATGATCTGAAAATTCAGGCCAAAGGCTTTGCCGGAAAAACCACGCATTTGGAACTGACCGTCGGTCAGCAAGCCAACATTTCCTTCCAGCTGGTTGCCGGCGGTATGGAAATCAAAGTGGATGTCGTTGCCGGCGGAGAAGTCGTGGAAACTTCGCGCCCGGAACAATCTTCCGTTGTGGACGCCAAACAAATCACCAGCTTGCCGATCAACCGCCGCAATTTTTTGGATTACGCTTTGTTGACGCCGGGCGTGGTGGATGCCGACAACATCGCGGACGCTTCGGATTATCGCGTGGCGCAAACACCGCAATCCGGGTTGTCATTCGGAGGCAATAATGGTCGCGGCAACATGGTGCAGGTGGATGGCGCGGAAACCCTGAATTCTTCGGGTGGAGTGCAGGCCACTGTCAGTCAGGAAGCTGTCCAGGAATTTCAGGTGGTGCGCAACAGTTTCAGCGCGGAATTTGGCGGAGCCGCCGGTGGCGTCGTCAACATTGTGTCCAAATCGGGCGGCAACAAATTGTTCGGCAGCGCATTCGGGCTGTTTCGCAATCAGGCGCTGGACGCACGCAACGCATTTGATTTCAACCCGAATGGCCAGTCGCCGTTCAGCCGTTATCAATACGGCGGTTCGGTTGGTGGGCCGATCAAAAAGGACAAGACCTTTTTCTTCCTGGTCGCGGAACGGCTGGATCAGGAACGCACCGCGTTCGTCAATTTGTTGAGCGATCCAAACATCTTTCAACCCACGACTTCGCAAAATTCGCTGTTGACTTATCTCAGCGGCATTCCTTCGTTTGCGCCTCTGGCAGCGGCGGGACGCGGAGCGCTGACGACGAGCTCGGCTGCGTATCCGCGCACGGTCAAACTGTTCACGGATGCCAGTGGCCAGTTCCCGTTTGATGAAACGCAAACGCAGTTTTCGGCCCGCCTGGATCACAATTTCAGTGACAAGAGCACAGGCTATTTGCGCCTTAACCTGACGGATTCATTTTTCCAGAACCAGGCGGCGGGTGCGTTGACGGCGGTGTCACGCGGACGCACATACGATGCGTTTAACGGCGGCGCGGTCGCTTCGCACAACTATCAGTTCGGCGCCAACGCCTTCAATGAACTGAAGTTGCAGTTCAGCCACACGCGGTCGGCGTTTGTTCCGAACGATAAAATTGGTCCTGAATTCAACATCGAAGGATTTGGCAATTTTGGCCGCGACATTTTCCTGCCTTCGGAAACCATCGAACGGCATTACGACGTGTACGACAACTTCACGAAGATCGCGGGAAATCACACGCTGAAGTTCGGCGGTTCGATGTTTTTCCACGATATTTCCAGCAACAGCGAAACTTATTTCGGAGGCCGGTTCAATTTTGGCGCGGTGATCCCGTTGGCGACGGTGTTGACATTGGACCCCCGCATTGGCCCGACCGTGGTGCAGCAATTGACGGCGTTTTTGCAGGCCAATCAACCGAGCTTGTTGCCGACGTTAAGCGCGCCGATCAACGCGTTGCAATCGTTCAACCTGGGATTGCCGACCGTGTACCAGCAGGGATTCGGCGATGCTGCCGCGACCAGCTGGTCAAATCGGTATGCGTTGTATGCTCAGGATTCATGGAAAGTCGCTCCGAATTTCACGCTCAATTTTGGTTTGCGGTATTCCATTCACGACGAACCGTTTTACGTTCCGACGTACAAACGCGACTGGCAACCCCGCGCCAGTTTTTCGTGGGATCCGGGCAAGAATGGCAAAACGGTGATTCGCGGTGGAGCGGGCATTTTCACCGGCTTCCTGAACAACGCCGTTGCCAACGTGACGCGTGAACTGGGCGGATACGACGACCCGTCCAGCATTTACATTGTGTTGGCAACGCCGACCACCAATTCGTTCGGTTTGCCTCGCTCGTTTGATTTATTTGGCGGGCTGGCGCAATTGACCAATAACTTTTCACGCCCGATTACGCTGGCGGATGTGCGCCAGATTTTGCCGCCTGCGTCCTCGCTTCCGGCGGGAGTCACGGCGCGGCCCCTGACGCCTGGACCGGGAAGTCCGCTGGAAGTTCGCTTCCGGCAAGAAGCGACGTATCGCAATCCCACCAGCTACCAGGCAAGCTTCGGAATTCAGCGCGATCTGGGCGCGGGATTTTCGCTGGATGCCGGGTACTTGTTCGTTCGCGGATTGCACATCACGCGCAACCGCGACATCAATCAGTTTAAACAGACCGGCCCGGTCAATCCGCTCAATCCCAGCGGAGGAGCGACTTTCATTCGCTTCCCAAGCGCGGCACAGGCTCAGGCAGGATTGACCAGCGATTTCCGCAATCCGCTGCGCTTTCAGGATAACGTGTATGAAACCACGGCGAGTTCGTTTTACAACGCGCTGACGTTGCAGTTGCAAAAACGGTTTGCCAGCCATTTCAGCTTGAACGCTCATTACACGCTTTCGAAAGCGATTGACGAAGTGACCGATTTCAACAGCGATTTTTCGGCGCAAAATCCGTTGAATCTGCGGTTGGATCGCGCACTGTCGGCATTTGACCAGCGGCATCGGTTTGTCGCCAGCGCGGTGATTCAAAGCTGGTGGTCGAATCCGGTCGCCAAGGACTGGACGCTGGCTCCGATTGTGGTGGCGCAAAGCGGACGCCCGTTCAATCTGTTGCTGGGATTTGATGCCAACGGCGACGGACGCGCGCAAAGTGATCGTCCGGGTCAGGCAGGACGCAGCACCGGTCGCGGCGAAGCGTATTACAGTTTCGATTTGCGCCTGGCGCGTCGCTTCACCGTCAAAGAATCCCGGTACCTGGAATTCACGTTTGAAGCGTTCAACCTGTTCAATCGCGTCAATTTCCTGGGGATTAACAACGTCATCGGCGGAGCCTGTGCGGACAGCAATGGGTTGCCCACGGTTTGCACAACCGGTTCGACGCCGCTGACCAATTTCAACTTGCGCGGGCAGGAAAACCGATTGCCGACGCAACCGCTCGGATTTACGTCGGCGGCGGATGCCCGCCAGTTGCAACTCGGCGTCCGATTCAACTGGTAAGGCTCAAACGCCGATTCAACGCCAGATGTTGAAAACGCCGGAGCGATCAACCTCGATTGGTCGCTCCGGCGTTTTGTCGTTTTGTCGGCTTCAGGCAAATATGCGATGATCCACGCTCATTCCAGTGCAGTAAATTCCAGCTATAAACATACCCCGGGCGAAAGTCTGTCCGGTTCAACTTTGAAGGAGGCAATAGCTATGATTTCAAGGCGAATGATCGCCGTGTTTTTCCTGGCGCTGGCCGTGATGGGCAGCGCCGCTTGCGGAGGCAAAAAAGAAGAGACTGCCGCCCCGGCTGCCGCCGGGCCAACCTGGAAACCGACAGGCAATGAAGGGAACGTCACCGGAACCATCGCGTTTGCCGGAGTCGCGCCCGCTCCGAAGAAGCTTGATACATCGAACGATGGCGCTTGCGGAGAAGCACTGGCCAACGATGTGTTGGTTGCTGACGGCAAGCTGCAGAATGTGTTGGTGTACGTGAAAAGCGGATTACCTGCCGACGCCAATTTTGAAGTTCCCACCACCGAAGTCGAACTCGATCAAAAAGGCTGTCTGTATGTTCCGCGTGTGTTGGGCGTTCAAGCCGGCCAGTCGCTGAAAGTCATCAACTCGGACCAAACCAATCACAACGTTCATCCCGTGCCGAAGGTCAATCGCGAATGGAACGAATCGCAGTTGAAAGGACAGGCACCGATCATCAAAAAATTCGCCAAGCCGGAAGTGATGATCCCCGTGAAATGCAATATGCATTCGTGGATGCTGGCGCATATCGCTGTGCTGTCGCATCCGTTTTTTGCCGTCAGCGGCGCGAACGGGTCGTTTTCGATCAAAGGATTGCCGCCCGGCGAATACGAGCTTGAAGCCTGGCATGAAAAATTCGGCGCGAAAACAATGAAAGTCACCGTTGCCGCCAAGGCCGACGCCAAAGCAGATTTTTCGTTTGACGCGGCGAAGGCTTACAACGTGTCTTCGTTGCCTGTGCAACCGGCGCTGGTACTACCGTAAGGCTGAAGTTTGAAGGATGAAGGATGAATCAGGCATGTTTGAATTCATCCTTCATCGTTCATCATTCCTACTTCCGAACATGGGACGTTTACTCGCAATTCTCATCTGGTTAATTACCGCAGGCACCATCGCCTTTTTTGCGTGGGCAAAAACGAAATCGGGCTGGTGGTTTCCGGAAGCCATTTCCACACACGCGGCGGCGATGGACAGCCAGTTCAAAATCACGTGGATTGTCGTTGGGCTGGCCTTTTTCGGCGCGCAGGTCGCGTTGGGATACGCCGTCTGGAAGTTCCGCGCAAAAGGAAACGAACGCGCCAGTTACAACGAAGGCAACACGCGCATGGAAATCGTGCTGGTGGCCATCACTGCGGTTGTGTTCATTACCCTGGCGGTGACGGGCCAGCGAGTTTGGGCGGGGTTGCATTTGAATCAGGCTCCGCCAGACGCCGTGCAGGTCGAAGTCACCGGGCAGCAATTCAACTGGTACTTTCGCCATCCCGGCGCGGATGCCCGATTCGGTTCGACCAGCCCGAAACTCTATAACGATGCCGACAACACGGCGGGCGCGCGCCCCGGCCCGTTGGGCATTGATCCCAAAGACCCTTCTGGCGCCGATGATATTGTCGGCCAGACGCTGGTCATTCCGGTCAACCGGCCGATCAGCTTGACGTTGCGCGCCAAAGACGTCACGCATGATTTTTTTGTGCCTGCCTTGCGCTTGAAACAGGACGCCGTTCCCGGCTTGAAGATCAATCTGCATTTTACGGCGACCAAAGAGGGAAGGTACGAAGTGGCTTGCGCTGAACTCTGCGGCCAGCTTCATCATCAAATGCGAGCGTACATGCGCGTTGTGTCGCAAGCCGAGTTCGACAAATGGCTGAGCGAAAATGCTCCGAAGTGAATTGTTCGTCCACTTTCTTCGTGGATAAGATTTGAGATATGGCTGAACACATCCAAACATCCCACGCTGCTCCCAAAGGCTTCATTCGTAAATACATTTTCAGCACCGATCACAAGGTCATCGGCATTCAGTATTTCTTTCTGGCGCTGACGGCAGCCTTGGTCGGATTGGTCATGTCGCTGTTGATTCGATTGCGGCTGGCTTGGCCGGCGAGTCGCTGGCCGATGCTGGAAGCGATTTTCCCAGACGGTTTCAAAGACGGGTTAATGCAGCCGGAATTTTATCTGGCGATGGTGACGATGCACGGCACGATCATGGTCTTTATGGTGCTGACCACCGCGCCGCAATCGGGGTTTGGCAATTACTTTTTGCCGATTCAGATCGGAGCGCGCGATATGGCGTTTCCGGTGCTGAACATGCTGTCGTTCTGGATCACGTTTCTAAGCTTCGTGGTGTTGATCGCCGCGCTGTTTGTCGTCGGCGGAGCACCGCTGGGCGGGTGGACTTTTTACCCCACGTTGAGCGCGATTCCGTCCACCGGGCCGGGACAGGCGCTGGGCGCGGATTTGTGGATTGTCAGCATTGCGCTGTTTTGCGTGGCTTCGTTGTTGGGTGCGCTGAATTTCATTACGACGACCTTGAACATGCGCACGCACGGCATGACGTTGATGCGTATGCCGCTGAGTTGCTGGGGATGGTTTACGACGGCGGTGATTGCGCTGCTGGCGTTTCCGGTTTTGCTGGCGGCGGGGATTTTGCTGCTGCTGGATCGCAATGCCGGCACTGGCTTTTTCATTCCCAGTGGCGTGTCCGTTTCCGGCAATTTGATTCCGGGTGGAGGCGGTTCGACCTTGTTGTGGCAGCACCTGTTTTGGTTTTTCGGTCACCCGGAAGTGTACATCGCCATTTTGCCTGGAATGGGCGCAACGTCGCACATTCTGGCGACCTTTGCGCGTAAACCGATCTTCGGTCACAAAGCGATGGTCGTGGCGATGTTTGCCATCGGCTTGTTAGGATTTCTGGTTTGGGGACATCACATGTTCATCAGCGGCATGAACCCGAAAGTGGCCATCGCGTTTTCGGTGCTGACGCTGGTGATCGGGGTTCCGTCGGCGGTCAAGACGTTCAACTGGCTGGGGACATTGTGGGGCGGGCGAATTCGTTTCACTACGCCGATGTTGTTCGCCATCGGATTTGTTTCGCTGTTTGTCGCGGGCGGAGTCACAGGCTTGGTGTTGGGCCAAACGGCGCTCGACGTGGTGTTTCACGATACGCATTTCGTCACCGGGCATTTTCATTTGATTATGGGTGTGGCGGCAATTTTCGGAATTTTTGCGGCGACCTATTACTGGTTTCCCAAGATGTTTGCGCGAACGATGAACGAGCCGCTGGGCAAAGTGCATTTCTGGCTGACGTTCGTGGGCGTGTATGCGATCTTCATTCCGTTTCATATTTTGGGCATTGCCGGGCATCCGCGCAGGTATGCGGATTCCACGGGCTACGAATTTTTGCGCGCGCTTGATCCGCTGCATGTGTTTATTACGATTGCCGCGTTTGCGACGGCGGCGGCTCAATTGGTTTTTCTGATCAACTTTTTCTGGAGCCTGTTCAAAGGCAAGCGCGCCAGTGACAACCCCTGGGAAGCGACGACGTTGGAATGGTCCACGCCGACTCCTGTACCGCATGAAAACTTTGGCGAACTGCTTCCCATCGTTCATCGAATGCCGTACGAATACTCTGTGCCGGGTGCAGAAAAAGATTATTTGATGCAAGCTGAGTAGGGAATGGGAGATAGGAGTTGGGAGATGGGTTACTGCCAACGTAATCATTGGCTGAACTCTTCTGCTCCAACTCCTAACTCCCAACCCCCATCTCCTGATTTATGCCAGCAACTTTAACTCCAACCAAACACGACGAACCGGCTTTTGGCGACGGCGGCAGAGGCTTCGATGATTTGCCAGGGTACGGCGGTGGCGGCGACAATCGCCCGCCGGAGCCGGAACGACAGCCTCCGCCGGAGGGGTACCGCATTGGGGTTTGGCTGGTATTGGCCAGCGTCACGATGTTGTTTGCCGCTTTGGCCAGCGCTTACGTTGTTAACCAAGCGCACAGCATGCCAATTGAAATGCCTCAAGTGTTGTGGCTGAGCACGTTGGTAATTCTGGTCAGCAGCGTGACGTTTGAAATTGCTCGCCGGGCATTGAGACGTCGCAGCGAATCCCAATTCCGGTTGTGGATTGCCGTGACCACCGTGCTTGGTTTTGGATTTCTGGTCTTGCAATTAATCGCCTGGAATGAATTGAACGCCAGCGGCTTTTACATCAACAAGAATTTGCACAGCGCTTATTCCTATCTTTTCACGGGATTGCACGGCGTGCATTTGATCGGTGGATTGGCCGCGTTGGCGTTTGTGACATTGCGAAGCCAGTCGAAATGGACAACTGTTCGCCGCCGCGTTGCCGTGGATGTGACGGCGTTGTACTGGCATTTTCTGGATGGGTTGTGGGTATTTCTGTTCCTGATCCTTTTCTTTTGGAAATGAACCAAACACTAACTACCAATTGGAGCGGCGGCGTTTCGCCGTTTGGCATCGGCCACAAAAAGCTGGGGATGTGGCTGTTCATTCTTTCCGATTCGCTGACCTTCGGCGTGCTGCTGATGTGTTATGGCTACGTGCGCGTCGCCAGCGAAGCCTGGGCGAAGCCGTTCACCTTTTCGCCAAGCATTATCTTTTCGACGGTTATGACGCTGTGTTTGCTGACCAGCAGTCTGACGATGGTCATGGCTGTGACGGCTTCCGCGCAAGGCGACCGGTCGAAACTGGTCAAATGGATTTTGGCGACGATAGCCGCTGGTTTAGCCTTCGTTGTGTTGCATTTGATCGAATGGAATCATTTGATTGCCGAAGGCTTGCGGCCTTTCAGTGTTCCCGCCGAGTGGGGAGCAACTGCTTCGCCGATGTTCGGCGCGACGTTCTTTGCCATCACGGGGCTGCATATGCTGCACGTTCTTTCCGGGGTGATTTACCTGGGAGTGACCGCCGCTCGGAAACGCGCTACGCACGAAGATGTGGAAATCTGTGGCTTGTACTGGCACTTCGTGGACTTGGTCTGGATGTTTGTCTTTCCGTTGATTTATCTGCTTTCGATTAAATACTGAGGCATAGATGGAAAACGTAACGACTCGAACATATTCGATGGTTTGGTTGTGGTTGATTGTGTTGACCGGGATCGAAGTCTTTTTGGGCTACATCCATGTGCCGTTGGCGATGTTGCTGGTCAGCGTGATCGGTTTATCCATTGTCAAAGCCGTGTTGATTCTGGCGTATTTCATGCATTTGAAGTTCGAACGGCTCAGCCTGATTTTGACCATCGTGCCTGCAATGGTGATTTGCATTCTGTTGTTTCTAGTTTTCTTCCCAGATGGATTTCGAGCGTTCGACCTGAAGTCATTCCGATGAACTGGGAACGCACGCGCCATTGCCTGCGTTCCCAGTGGATTAGTTCCCGATATGGATCTGAGCGAAGTTGGAAACAAATCCCGCCGACGATACGACAATTGCCACAGTCCCTACGCCTCGCAAAGATTCCGGCAAACGAACGTTGATTTGATCCACTCCGGGCAAACTGGAATGCGCGCCGGAATACGTGATCTGACAAAGTTGCCCGCCGACTCTTACTTCCAGCCCCGGCTGATTTCGAATGCCTGTTCCATACAACACCAAATAATTCGGCAGGCCGCCGCTGGTGACACTGACTGGCACGGCGGTTTTGTTGGAGTCGTAAATTCGCTGGTAGTTTCGTCCGTCCGCTGTGACTTGCGCGGCGGCGACTCCGCTGCCGTTACTGCTGGCGGTAAACACCGCCGGATTCGGACCGGTCAACGCGCTGCCTTCGGTTCGTTCGCCGCTAGAGCCGAGAATCACCACGCTGACGGCCCCGGCATTTACTTGCGGCATCAGAAAGTTGATTTGACCTGGCGAAACGTAAAACAACTCCACCGGCGTGTCGTTGACCAGAACTTGAGTGCCGGAAAGGTTCGTCGGCAACGGTAAGCTGCTTGCTGCGGCTGTTGCCGACGTCAAAGATTGCCCGGGAGTGGCAAAAATCGTTGCCACTGAATTGGGGGCAACCGGCGAATTGAACGATGCTGAATTCACCATATTCACCAGACTGCCGCCGCCCGTGCACATATCGCAAGGTTTGGTATGTGGAGGGTTCCCAGTGGTGACAACCTGACAGGCCGAGCCGGATTTCATGATTTGTTTGATTGTGTAAGTCGCACCGAAGCTGCAACCGACTGGTTCGGAAAACGAAATGGCGCTGCCGGGAGCTTCGCCGACTTTCGCGCCGCCGCGATAAATTTCGTAATGATCAATCAGCGAAATCGGATCGCGGTTCAACCATCGTAAATTGATATTCGAACACGAAGACGGATAGCCTTGGAATAGTGGCGGCGTGCAAGTGGATTGCGCTGTAACTGCGCCGACAAAAGAGTTGGGTTGGGGCGGACATAAAAACAGCAGAATTAGAAACGAGACCGGAAAAGACAAAAACGTCTTTGCTTTGGACATACTTCCTCCGAGCCGCCGCGGCTGAATGCTGAGTTGTGAGCATGCACAAGGCACACTTCAACCTTCATTGCCGTGCAGCAATTTTTTGCTAGAGACCAGAATTAACAGGAATGGGCGAAAGAACGTTGGGATGCGAAAAAGGGGAAGTTGCTCGGGGCTGGGGCGTTCAGACAGCAACGGAACATTCGCAGGGCAAGCGAAAATTCCCGGTGAGAATGCAATGAACAGCGGGCGCAGTTTAATGTCCTGGTTCTTCGGTTTCAATTGGAAAAGATTACACTGCTGCGTTCAATCGCAGTGGACTTATAGAGATGGGAACCCAGTGGCAAATGGAAATCTTAGCGAGCGAATGGTAACCTGCGGGCTTGCTGTTAATCAGCCCAAACCGCATTTGTCATTATGAATTATTCAATCGTAATCCCATTTCATAACGAAGAAGACAATTTGCCAGAACTGTATCGTCGTTTGACGCGAGTGATGGAACAGCTCGACGACGAATACGAACTGGTGTTTGTTGACGACGGCAGCAGCGACCGAACGCACCAACTTTTGCGAGACATTTGTGCGCTCGACCCGCGCGTCATCGGAATTCGATTGCGCAGAAATTTTGGTCAAACTCCGGCGTTGGCTGCCGGATTCGACCGGGCAGAAGGAGAAATCGTCATCGCCATGGATGGCGATCTGCAACATCAGCCGGAAGACATTCCGCGATTCGTTCAAACACTGGAAGAAGGGTACGATATTGTCAGCGGCTGGCGGCAGAATCGGCAGGACGGATTTCTGCGCACCTTTCCATCGCGGATTGCCAACCGCATGATGGCCAAAGCGTCAGGCGTGGCGATTCATGATTTCGGCACGACATTCAAAGCGTATCGCCGCGAAGTGCTGGAACGTATTCCGATTTACGGCCAGATGCATCGGTTTATACCGGCAATGGCCAGCATGGAAGGCGCGCTGATCGCCGAAATTCCCATCGAAGACAAGCCTCGCCTGAACGGCAGCTCGCATTACGGCATTTCGCGAACCTTTCGCGTGATGTTCGACATTCTGACGATTCGCTTTATTGTTCGTTACTTTTCACGCCCCTTACATTTTTTCGGCAGCATCGGCATGGCAATGATTGTAATTGCGGCGATGTTGGCAAGTTGGTTGTTGTTCAAAAAAGTGATCTTCGGAGAGCACATCTTCATTCAAAACGGGCCGATGCTGATTTTTGCAGCAGTGACGTTTTTGGGCGGATTGCAGTTTTTAGGATTTGGCTTGCTGGGCGATTTGCTAGCGCGGCTGTATTACGCACCCGAGCGGCGAGACATTTACAACGTAGCCAAAATTTATCGAAGTGAATTGCCGAAAGAATTTGATCAAGCGCAACAATGATTGCCGTTGGTCAGTTTTGCAATTCAACCGGCTTCCATCCTTGAATTGAGCCTTTCTTTTCGGGCAGAAAGAAGATTGCTTTGGTTTTCGGTAACTTCTTCAAATGGCTACGGCTTTTTTCAACTCCAAGCACATAAAACACATTGTCGAGCGCATCGCCTGCTGTGCCGGTGTCGGTCAGCACTGCAACGCTCAGCACGCCTTGCACCGGCCAACCCGTGCGCGGATCAAAAATGTGCGAATATCGTTTGCCACCCAAATCAAAAAACTTTTCGTAGCTGCCAGACACTGACAAGGAGCGATTGTTCAGGCGAACCGTCATCGCCGTTCTTTGTGAATGAATTGGGTCGCGCAGTTTGATTTCCCAAGCCGTTTCGCCCGGTGGAGCGCCCAATCCATAAATCGTGCTGCCGCAAGCGCTAACGAGCGCACGGCTGATTCCATTTTGTTTCAAAACCTCGACGGCTTTATCCACAGCGTAGCCTTTGGCGATTCCTCCCAAGTCGAGTTCGACGCCTGCGCGGTCAAAGCGAATCGTCTTTTGTCGGTCATCCAAAATCACATGTTGCCAGCCGACTTTGCTGCGAGCTTCGGCCATTTCTTCTGGCTTGGGCATGCGGCCTTCGCCGCGAAAGAAACCCCAGGTTTTCAGCAACGGCCCCACCGTCACGTCGAACGCTCCGTCCGATTCGCGGCTGTAACGTAAACACTCGGCGATGAAATCGAACAACTCCGGTTCTGCTTTGACAGCTTCAAGGGAGGCTTTGCGGTTGAGTTGAGACAGCGGACTTTCTGGCTTGTAATGGCTCATCAACCGGTCAATGCGATCCACTTCGTCAAAGGCGGCGGTGACGGCAGTGGCGAGTTTCGATTCATCTTCGCCGTACGCGACGATGGAATACGCACACGCCATTGAAATGCGGCTGTCTTCATAGCGAGTTTGCTGATGTGAAGAGGTTGGCGGCACGGAGGCGAGGAGCAAAGAGAGCATTGAGAAAAGGCAGGCAACTCCACCGCCGTGGCGCAGAGTTCGCAAAGGCCGGGCCAAGAAAAACTCTGCGAAACTTCTGCGCCTCTCTGCGCCTTTACGGTGAGAGAAGATATTGCTAACTAACTCTGATCTATTCATCTTCGTTCCAACTTCATTGCCACGTTTCGTTGATTGCGCGATGATGAGCGCGCTGTTCGGGCATTTGATTTCAATTCAATTTCAAACTCAAGGAAACCTGAAGCTATGAAAAGAACCTCTCTGTTGATAGGGCTGTTTGCGTTGTGCGCGTTGTTTTTGCTGGCGACGAATTCGCCAATGATTCTGGCGGACGAAGCCGGTGTCGCCGTCAGTCATCAGGCCAAAGCCGATTTCAAACTGACCGCCGATCCTGCGTCAGCAGCGTGGAAAAAAGTCCCTGCCTTCATCATGGACAAAGGCCGCCGAGGCGAAAACATGGCCAGCCACAAAACGGAAATTCGCTCGCAATGGACGGCGAAAAATCTGTACTTGCTGTTTAGCTGTCCGTACGAAGAGTTGAGCTTGAAACCGAATCCGACAACCACGGCGGAAACCGACAAGCTGTGGGAATGGGATGTCGCCGAAGTGTTC
Organism: Blastocatellia bacterium; assembly: GCA_035429885.1. Classification (GTDB taxonomy): domain Bacteria; phylum Acidobacteriota; class Blastocatellia; order RBC074; family RBC074; genus RBC074. The sequence goes on along the minus strand of DAOMFR010000015.1, from coordinate 5,109 downwards.
ATCGGCACGGATTTCAACGACATCAAACATTACACGGAATTTCAGGTGTCTCCGCAGGGCGAATGGGTAGACCTGGACATTGATCGCAAACCCGATCCGCCGAAGCACAATGTCAGTTGGAATTCCGGCTATGAAGTGAAAGCGCGGATAGATCAGGCTAAAAAGATTTGGTACGGCGAAATGCGCATTCCGATGGATAAGATTGACAAGCGTCCGGCGAAAGCGGGCAATGAAATGCGCATCAACTTTTACCGCATTCAGGCGCCCAAACCGAATCGTGTGTTCATCAACTGGCAACCGGTCAACAGCGACAATTACCACACGCCCGAAGCCTTTGGGCGATTGCGGCTGAGCGATAAGTGATCTGTTTTTCGGCAGAAAAAAGGGGACAAAAGAAAAACAATTTTCTGTCCCCTTTTTCTGCCAGAGAATTTTATTTCTGCACCGGAGTCACCCTTTCGCCCGCCTTTACCGGATTCAGTCCCGCAGCTTCGATTTGCCGATTCAGATTCGGAACCGTTTCATTGACCAGTTGATTGATCTGTTCAATCAGCGAATTCAGCGTTGTTGTCAGTTTTGGCAACTGATTGCGATGCCGAGCCGTGACCGGTTCTGTGAATGTGTCCAGTTCGTCAAACAAGCGACTGATCTTTCTCATTGCCGCATCCTGTGCTGCTAACGTCGCCGCATCCGCAGGCCCAGCCAGTTCCGAAGCCCCAGCCGCTCGATTGATTTGTGGGTTCAATCGGTTTTGCACGTCAATCACTTCGTCCAGAACTTTGCCAATGGCCGCGAGCAGGGCTTCAGGTTTAGGTTCCTGTTTGCCCACATTGTCGCGGAGCGAAGCCAATTGCGACCGCAGCGCCTGCAACCGGTTTTGACCTTCGGTGCCAGCGCGTTGCAGTTTGTTGATTGCCAACAAAAACTCTGTGCGCGCTTTGGCGTCCGCCGCTGCAATTTGAATGCGCGGATCTTCTTCGACCAACAGCGGCTTGCTCATGATTTCTTTGCCGTCAACGATCAGCTTGACGATGTATTCGCCAGGCAACACGCGCGGGCCACGCGGAAAGGCTCCGGCAAAACCGCTGTTGCCGCTGCTTTGCCCGGGCAGCGGAGATTGATGCCGACAATCCCAAACAACGCGTTGAATGCCGACTTCGTTTGTGGCGGTGAAATCGCGCACCAGCGCGCCGCTGCGGTCGTGAATGGTGATGCGAATTTTGTCTTTGGCCTTTTCGCGCAAGTGATAACTGAGCACGGCTCCAACCGGAGGATTGTTGGCGATAAAAGTTTTGTGGCCCGTGCTGCCTTTGTGATTGTACGTGCGCCACATCGTCGCCGGGCGAGTGTCGAACAAGTGCGCCTCAGCCGCCGCGATGGCATCGGTCATCTGTTCCAGCGGAGTCATATCGTCCAGCACCCAGATGCTGCGCCCGTGCGTTGCCAGAATCAGATCGTTGTCGCGCGGATGAATCTGAATGTCGTCCACCGGCACGGTCGGCAGATTGTTTTTCAACTGACGCCACGCCGCTCCGCGATTGAAACTCACCCACAACCCGAACTCGGTTCCGGCCAGCAACAAATTGTGATTGCGGTGATGTTCGCGAATGACGTTGGCCGGATGCGGCAAACCGTTCGTGATCGCTTTCCACGTTTCGCCGAAATCTTCGGTGACGAACACATACGGCGTGAAATCGTTGTTGCGGTGTCCGTCGAGCGTCACATAGGCGCGTCCGGCTGCAACATGCGAAGCGATGACTCGTGTGACGTACGTGTTCGCCGGAACTCCGGGAAGTTTTTCTGTTATGTTTTTCCACGACTTGCCGCCGTCGCGTGAAACCTGCACGTTGCCATCATCAGTTCCCACCCATAACACGCCTTCTTTGGCGGGCGATTCGGCAAGAGTCGTGATCTGGCTGTAATTGTCCTGGCCGTCGTGGCCCGACAACACGTTTGGCTTGACCTCTACGCCCAGGATCGGCAACCGGTCGCGGTCAATTGCTTTGGTCAGGTCGGCAGAGATCGTCGTCCAGTTGTCGCCTCGGTCGTTGGAAATGAACAGCCGATTGCCTCCCAGATAAATCCGGCGGTTGTTGTGCGGAGAGATCAAAATCGGAGCATTCCAGTCGAACCGATATCGTTCGCGCGAACCTTCTTCCGGTTGCGGGCGGATGAACTTCGATTCGCCGCTGGCCAGGTTCAATCGCAAAATGCCTGCGTTTTGGGATTCGGTGTAAATCGTGTTCGGGTCTTTGGGATCAACGACGTTGTAAAATCCGTCGCCTCCGCCGACGCGAATCCATTCGTCGTTGCTCAATCCCGTGGCGTTCAGCGTGAACACGGGCGCTCCCCATGAACCGTTGTCCTGCAAACCCCCGTACAGCCAATAGGGTTTGCGGAAATCAAACCCGACTTCGTAAAACTGTCCCAGCGGGATGGTGTTGATGTAATCCCAGGTTTTGCCTTTGTCGTAACTGAAATGAATGCCGCCGTCCGATCCGGTCAGCAAATGATTGGAGTTGGCCGGATTGATCCACAGCGCGTGGTAATCGCCGTGAATCCGTCCAAACGGGCTGTTTTGAAAACTTTTGCCGCCGTTGTCCGACACATACCACGACGCGCCGAGCACATACACGCGGTCAGCGTTCGATGGATCAACGCGAATCTGGCTGTAATACGCCGGGCGAGGATTCGTTGCGGATTGCTTTTTCCAGGTTTCGCCCTTGTCGTCGGAACGGTACACGCCGCTTTCGGTCGCGTGTTCGTAAATGGCGTACACCACTTTCGGGTCTTTGCGATAAATGTCCAATCCGATGCGTCCGGCATCGCCCGGTGGCAATCCGTTGGTCAGCTTTGTCCACGAAGCTCCGCCGTCCGTCGTTTTGTACAAAGCGCTGCCGGGGCCACCGCCTTGAAATCCAAACGGAGTTCGCCTGCGCTGGTACGCTGCTGCATACAGTGTGTTGGGATCGCTGGGATCCATCGCGACATCGGTGAAGCCTGTGTCTTCGTTGATGAATTTCGACAGCGTCCAGGTTTTGCCGCCATCCGTGGTTTTGTACAGCCCGCGTTCTTTGTTGGCTCCCCACAAATGACCTTGAGCGGCGACGTACACCGTATCGGGATTTTTGGGATCAATGACGATGCGTCCGATGTGGTGCGTGTCTTTCAGTCCAACGTTCGTCCAGGTTTTGCCGCCGTCCGTGGATTTGTACACGCCGCCGCCCCACGAAGAGCTTTGGCGGTTGTTCGGCTCGCCGGTTCCCACCCAAATTACATCGGGGTTTGATTGCACGATTTCCACATCGCCGATGGAGCTGAAGGCTTCGTTATCGAACAGAGGTTCCCAGGTCGTGCCGTTGTTCACCGTCCGCCACAATCCGCCCGAAGCCGTCGCGACAAACATCGTAGATGGATTGCTTTCGACGACGGCGAAATCATCAATGCGGCCTCCCATAATCGCCGGGCCGATGGAGCGAAATTGCAGCGATTTGAATGTGGCTTCGCTGAATTGGCCGTTGGCCGATTGAGCTTGTGTGGTTGTTTGAATGCTCCAAAAAGCAATGGCTGCCAGCGCAGCGCAACAAACAACGACTGCGCGAATTCTGCGCGGAAATACCGTCTTCATCCAGGAACTCCTCCAAAGTTTTAGTTGGGAAATCAGATAGGCAACAAACTGGAAGTTAGCATCCAAAGAAAAATGACGTCAAGAAATGCGATTTCGGCTGGAAGCAGAACCAAGGATGGAAGCAGAGTTGGCCGGGAGGAATTCAGGGCAACTCTGCTTCTGTCTGTGATGATCGGAAACGACTGAGCGAGATGATCGCTCGTTGCCTCGAGCGAGTCGGTCGAGTTTTCACGGCTCATTGGCGGGCAAATCCGTTTGTGCGGCGCTCAACTTTTTGTCGCGGCAGGCGGGAACACCAATTGGTAAAGCTGTTGTTGCTGTGCCTGCTCAAATTGGTAATTGTCGGAATTCAGGCGCCAGTTGGTGAAGATGCTGTATCCGTAATTCGCTTTGTTGTCTTGAAATGCAGCCGATGCTGTCTGGAAACCAGATTCGAACTTTGCTCCGTAAGCGAACAGGTTTGAATTGACTCCCGCGTTTTGAAACTCTGCCGGAGTCGTAAAGCCCGAATACAGTTGCAAGTTGATGAAATCCACGTTGGCGTTGACAGCGTTCGAGTCCAGGTTCCCGACTTCGGCGGGAGACAGCGTCAGGTAGTAATGTTTTTGGGAAGCGTTGTTTTTGAACTGCTGGCCAATGGCGTTTATGAGCAAAGAAAATTGACTTTGCGTCGTTTGGTTGCTGATCGGATATTCCCAGTCAATGTCAAAACCGTCCAGCTCGTAATACTCAAGATACGCCATCAGGTTGGCCGCGAAGTTGTCGGCGTTTTGCTGATCGGAGTAATTCGTGTTCGAGAAAATGTTCGATAGAAGATTGCCGTCGCCCCAATTCAGCGTCACTCCAAATTTTATGTTTGGATTGTTGGCTCTGGCGTCACGAATCACGAACTTCATGTAATCCTGGTTGGTTAGGCCGCCCGGGTGCGGCACGGCAGCCATTTCAAGCGTGTATGAATCGCCGTTTCCCACAGGGTAAGTGTCGTTGCCAGTCGGCGTCGTAGACACAAAACAGATGAAAAGCATGTCAACCGACTGATAGACATTGTTTTGGATAAGCGTTTGGTAACAACTGTTCGGACTGTTGTAATTGGTGTTCGGAGGTTCGTCTTCGTTCAAGAAAATCCATGCATTGACCTGGGAAGTAGCTGTGCTCATCTTTTCTCCTATCGTGTTGGTGGAAGCCGGTGCTATTGCCAGGAATCCGGTATGTAGCCTCATTCCATACCGCATTCCATTGCCTGAATCGCAAATGAAGGGTCGCCTTTCATTCGCAAAAGTTTTTCTTCTATTGGCTCAACCGTGAATGCTGGACAAATTCCCTCAGGGCCGAAGATTTTTTGTGAACGCTTCTTTGGTGGCGGCGGATTTCATCAAAGTGCTTGCGTGAGAACCACAAAGCTAAATCCAGTAAATCCTGTCGAAAGTTTATTTGCGTGCAGAAGGCGAACGCGCATACCGCAAACCGACATTGACGAGCAC
>DAOMFR010000014.1:57608-67913 GCA_035429885.1 Blastocatellia bacterium | reverse complement strand
GCCAGTTGCAGGCTGCGCAGAATTTGCTGAAATGCTGCTTTATAGGCTTCGGCTTCGTCCTCAGGAACGATAGTGACGATGTAAAACATTCGGCCATCAGCCGTCACCGTCGTGTAGGTGATGTCAATTTCGGCGACACTATTGATCGCGGACGGACCGGCGACGGCTGCGGCAATCGCTTGCTGGCCAGCCAGGGTTGTTTGCTTCATTTGACCAACTGGCTGGAAATCTGCGTTGGTTTCCAGTTGGCGTTGGATGAACGCGCGAGTCGCCGAAGTCAGATCGCCTTTGGCTTCAATGGCTCCAACGAAAATACCGTGGGTGACCATCATCGAATCTTCGTTTTGGTTGGGCATCTTTCCAAAAGCGCCCTTGGGAGAAAAGATGTAATTCGACTGGTTGACGGTCAATGCTTCCCAATTTCCAGGAACCTGCAGCGCGAAAGAACGATCTGCCGATTGAAACCCTTTGAACTGCGCAGCAGGTCGCGGCGGGCGAGAGCCGAGTTCCAGGTTGGCAGGGTCTTTGCCTATGCGGTGAAGCTGGCTGTTGGCGCTCAGTTGTGGCGCTTGCCCTGTCAGTCGAGCTTTGACTTGATCAAATTCCTTTGTGTCATGAACAGGATTGGCGGAAACAGGCAAGTTCTTGATTTCGGCCAGAATATATTCGATGCGGTTGCCGGGATCAGGGTGATCGCTCAGCATTTCAGGGACGCGCTGGCCGCCTTGGGATTGCAGCGTTTTGAAAAAGTTGGCCATATCGCGCGGATCGTAGCCGGCCTCGGCCAGAATGCGAGCGCCTTCAATGTCGGCTTGTTTTTCCGCCGTGCGACCGTTTTTCAAAAACATCAGGTTCGCGCCCAGTCCGCCGATGGCGCTGACTGCTCCGCCAAGATCATTGTTTTCGCCTCCAGAAGCCAGCGTGCCTAAAATGCCCAAACCTAATTGAGCAATTCTTTGCTTGGACGCCTGGCTGGTTCCGTGGCGCAACGCCGCGTGAGCGATTTCATGAGCCATTACGCCAGCCAGTTCGCCTTCATTGCGTGCAGCGGCGATGGCTCCGGCGTTCACAAACAGAAATCCGCCGGGCAGAGCAAAGGCGTTGATTTCCTTTGTGGCGACTACGCGAAATTGATAGGGAAATCGTTCGCCTGCGGCTTTGGCCGCCAGCTTATTCCCGAGCTGGACTACGTAGTTGGAAATCTGCGGATCATTAAGCATCGGCGTTTCGTGCAAGATCTGTTCAGCTGATTGTTTGCCGATCTCGATGTCCTGCTCTGGAGAAAAGAAATTGATACCGGGTTTGAACTTCGGCTGAGAATGCGAACCCGGAGGTGCTTGCAGGCTACCTCCGCCGCTGCAAGCCTGTCCCACGATCAACGAAATGACCAAAAATGAAAGTGTCAGTTGTTTTCTGAACATAGTTTTGTTTCCTCTGAGGAGAGAATAAACAGGATTTGCCGGATTAAACAAGATGGCTTTTCTGCCCCAAACGGAACCTGTTTACTTCGATCCTGAACGCGTCGAGAAAGGGCGATAAATCTTTGACGCCATTTTGGTCACAGTCTGGCGTGAAACGAATCGTTCTAAAAAGACCATCGCTGAGTTCCCAAACCCGGAAACCACAACGCTGCGATTGGCGGCCAAAGCTTTCAAACTGACTTGGACGACTTCGTCCGGGGTTTGCATCTTGACTGGGCGGCTGGCGTTTTCAGTTCCCGCAACGGATTGAAAGTGAGTTCCGGTTGGGCCGGGGCAAACCGCCAGCACTCGCACTCCAAACGGTTGGCATTCCGCCCAAAGCGCTTCGCTGAAGGTAAGGATGAAGGATTTCGTCGCGGAATAGGTTGCGAAATACGGCACGCCTTGGAACGAAGCCGTCGAGGCCAGTTGGATAATTGCTCCGCTTCGCCGTTGCAGCATGGGTTTCACGAACAAATGACTCAGAGCAACCAACGCGGTAACGTTGACTTGAATCATCTCCAATTGCCGGTCGAGCGGTAAGTCAGCGAAATCTCCAACCGCGCCAAAGCCCGCGTTGTTGATCAGCAAGTCGACTTGTTGGTCGCGCCCTTCGGTTTGGTCGAAGAGTTTTTGCCAGTCGGAGGATTGCGCCAGGTCAGATTTGATAACCGTAACGGCAACGTTGAATGCGGATCGAAGTTCATCGGCAATCGCTTCCAGCCGATCAACCGACCGCGCAGTTAAAATCAGGTTTGCACCTTCTGTCGCTAAACGGCGTGCGAAGGCTTCGCCAATACCGTAAGAGGCGCCGGTGATCAGAGCAGTTTTGTTTTTCCAGTCAGACATGAATGTTTTGATAAGTTAAGCCGAGACCAATTCGAGAACAGTGATTTCCGGCGGGCAACCGAATCGCAATGGTGCGATGACGGTTCCCAGTCCGCGATTCACGTAAAGTTGAGTTGCTCCTAATTGAGTGTGCCCACGGGTCAGACGGCGGCTTGGGCGCCGCAACCAGCGATATGTTTTAGGATCTTTGCGACCTGTCAGCAATCGCCAATTGATCTGGCCTCCGTGCGTGTGACCGGAAAGCACTAAATCAATTTCGGCGCGAGCGGCTTCGCGTATGATGCGCGGATTATGGCAAAGTAGAATGCGAACCTCGTCCTTTGCGGTATCAATCATCGCTGCAGGCAGATCGTCTCTTCTGACCATTAGGTCGTCGACACCCAGCAGGCGAATGCTGGCGTCGCCGAGTTCGATGCGCACATTTTCGTTGGTCAGCACCCGAATGCCGTGTTGAATGAATGCCGATTCCATGGCCGGGCCGTCAGTCCAATGGTCGTGGTTTCCAAGAACCGCAAAAACTCCGTGCGGTGCGGCTAAGTTGCTCAAGGCGCGAGCGCAGCCGGGGATATAATCTGTCGAATGAGAAATGTAATCGCCGGTCAACACCATTAAGTCAGCGTTCAATCCATTGGCGCAACTAACCGCTTGAGCGATTTCCTTTTCACTCAGAAAAGGGCTGTGATGAATGTCAGATAACTGCACGATGCGAAAACCCTGAAATTCGCGCGGCAGTTTGGGCAAGGATATGCGCTGGTGAGTGATCTCAAACTGTCTTGGTTCCAATAGCGCTTGCTGCAACAAACTGGAAAAAGTTTGCAGCCAGCGAGCCTTTTGACGAGGTTGGGGATTCAACGCACGTCGTTGTCTGAAGCGCGTGATGACAGAGTTTTTCATCCAGCTCAACTCCTAAAATTATATCAGCTTGTTAATTGTTGAGGACGTGAAAGCAAAGTTCTGATGACTTTTGATAGTTCCGCTACATAACGATTCAGATTATATTCGCCGATGACGTTTAGCCGCAATCAACGTAAAAATGAGAGGCCGGTTTTGAGCGACCCAATCCCACGAACTTTTCATCGTAAAACAATTAGCATCATCGTTCCTGTGTTTCAGGAGGAAGCGCAGATTGCCGACACAGTCAGAGAGTTACAAAAACATCTGACCGGCGATGTTGAGCTGATCGTCGCCGATGGGGGCAGCAGTGATCGTACCGTGGAATTAGCGCGCAGTTTTGATGTGGTTAAAGTTGTGGTTTGCCAACAAGCCAATCGAGGCCGGCAAATGAATCAAGCCGCGTTAGAAGCAGATGGCGAAGTTTTATTGTTTTTGCATGCGGACGTGAAATTGCCTCTGAACGCCCTGAACTCCCTACAACAGGCTTTGGCGAATGAAGCGGTTGTCGGTGGATGTTTTCAGATTTGCTTTCCTGCGGATGCGAATTTGTCATTGCGGCTGGTCGCTTGGGGAATCAATCTGCGGACTCGATGGTTTAAAACCGCGACAGGAGATCAGGCAATCTTTGTCGGTCGGAACACTTTTGATGACATCGGCGGATACGAAACCTTTCCGCTGATGGAAGACATCGCCTTGTTCACAGCCATCAAGCGTCGGGGAAGAGTGTCCGTGTTGAATGAGTGTGTGGAAATTTCCCCGCGCCGCTGGCTGAAATTCGGCGTCTGGCGGACTGTGCTGTTGATGTACCTATTGCGATTTGGATATTGGATCGGTCTTCACCCTGCAACGCTAAAAAAGTTTTTTCTGGATGTCAGGTAGTTGCTTGACGATGTGTCAGGCCAACAGCTATAAAGCGCCTTCCGTACTAGTGGACTAGACCACTAGATTACCAACCAACATCAACTAAGCAGGTCTTATGAATGCGCAGGCCAGTGTGAAGCTGAATAAAAGCAGCTTTACTCCGTTATATCACCAGATTGAACAAGCGCTTCGCCGCCAGATTGAACAGGGCGAATTAGCGCCGGGGCAGGCGATTTCCGAGCGCGAGCTGTCTGAAAAACTGAAAGTGAGCCGGATGACCGCGCGTCAGGCGTTGAGCGCTCTGCGCGAAGACGGATTGATTTACACCGAACGCGGTCGTGGAACCTTTGTCGCGGAGCAAAAACTGACGGTTCATACGCGGCAATTGCTTGGCTTTACGGAAGACATGCGACGACGCGGGCTGGGAGCGAGTTCCAAAGTCCTGGCGTTTCGCAAACTGCGACCAGAGGCAGCGATTGCCGAAAAACTGAAGTTGGACGAGGACGAAGAAGCGTTTGAAATCACGCGATTGCGGTTGGCGGATCGAGTGCCGATGGCTTACGAAACCTGTTTCGTTGCGGCTCCATTGTGCCCGAAGTTGAAATGCGCGGATGTCGAACGCGGCTCGCTCTATCAAATTCTGGAGCAGGAATACGATGTCCGGCTTGGCCACGCGGATGAAGTGTTGGAAGCCGCCTGCGCGACTGCGCGCGAAGCCGAATTGCTTTCGATCAAACCGCGCGCGGCCGTGTTGGTCGTCACGCGAACGGTTTACGCCACAGACGATACGCCGATTGAAGTCGTTCGTTCGGTGTATCGTGGAGATCGTTATCAAGCAACAATCAAACTCAAACGAAGGTAGAACTGGATTACGCAAAAAAGTTGATGGAATTGCTACGCTTTTGCGCGTTTAGCTTCCTTCTGCTGAATTCTGATCGTGAGATCTAACTGTTCAGTTTTCCAAGAACCCTTAGGAGGAATCATGAAATCACGCCATTTCATCTTGAGCGCTTTGCTCACTATGACCTGCGCGATCTTTGCATTGGCTCAGAACACGACTGCCACTTTGAAAGGGACAGTGACTGATCCCAACGGAGCCGTCATCAAAGGCGCAAAAGTCATTGTCACCAATACATCCACAGGCGTTGCCCAAACGGTAACTTCCAACGACGAAGGGCTGTATTTTTTCGCGGCCCTGCAACCGGGGGAGTACAGCGTTAGCGGCGAAGCACAAGGTTTTCAAAAGCTGACCAAACAAGGCCTTCGTTTGGAAATCAGCCAGAGCGCGACAGTGGATTTGCCGCTTTCCGTGAGTGGAACCGAGCAAGTGGTCGAAATCGGCGCCGCGGACGTGCTGTTGCAAACTGACCGGCCCTCGATTGAACAAACCGTCGAACAGAAATTGGTCGAAAGTTTGCCGCTGGTGGACCAGAACGTAATGCAGTTGGTGCAGATTACGCCGGGCGTCGTTTCTGGTAATCCAGGCAATCCATCGGCAATTGGACTGATCGGCAACCGCAGCTTTTTTGATTCCAATTTTTCGGTGAATGGCAGCAAAGCCAGCACCAACGAAGTGTTGGTGGACGGTGTGTCCAACACCATCGGCGATTTCAACGGCGTGGGCCTGACGCCTCCGGCGGGGTCCGTGCAAGAGTTCAAAGTGTTGAGCGGTTCGATTTCGGCGGAATTCGGACGTTCGGGCGGGGGATTCACCAGTTATGCGACAAGGCCGGGCGGCAACCGATATCACGGTTCGGTGTACGAGTTTCATCAGAACAGTGAGCTCAATGCCAACGGATGGTTCAACAATCGCAATGGCATCAAACGCGTCAGCAATCGCCGCAACCATTTCGGCGTGGCGTTGAATGGGCCGGTGGACATTCCCAAAATTTACGACGGGACAAACAAAACGTTTTTCTTTTTCAATTACGAAGGCCGGCGCAATCGTGACCCCATCGGCCAGTTGTTTACCGTGCCGACCCTGGCGCAGCGCAACGGAGATTTTTCCGGCATCAAAAATCGCAACGGCCAGGACATTACAATTTACAATCCATGGACGACGCGCACCCAGGGCACCACGACCACGCGTGATCCATTTCCGGGGAACAAGATCAATTGCACGGCAATCAATCCGGCAACCAATCGTGCGTTCTGTGACCCTGTGGCGCTGGCTGCGCTGAAATTTTATCCCGAACCAAACCGCACGCCAGACGATGCGTCAGGAGCGAACAATTTCGTCGCGGCGGGAACGAACAAGCTGGATTTGAACTATTACTCGATTCGCGGCGATCACATCTTTTCCGACAAACAAAACATTTATGTTCGCTACACGCGGGCACGTCGCGATGATAATCAATTTAATCCGTTCAACAACGCCGGTTCGGCGGGGCGCGTGATCGTTGATAAGTTCACGCACGCGGTCATCAACCATAACTACACGTTTACTTCCACACTGACGAATAATTTCCGTTACGGCTATGTGCGTTCACATGCCAACCAGATTCCGTTCGGAACGGATTTCGATCCGACGACGATTGGCTTGCCCGCCTATTTGCGCGACAACGCGGCGGTGCTGCAATTCCCCACGTTTGCCATTACGGGCAACGGATTCAGTTATTCGTCGCTGGGGTCACGCGGATATAACAACCAGCCGCGCGACACCACGACGATTGCCGATACGGTGACCAAGATCTGGAATGGTCACACGTTCAAAACTGGTGGCGAATACCGGTTGATTCGATTCTTCCCATTCCAGGTGTTCGATACCACCGGCAACTTTTCGGTCGGCACGACCGCAACGCAACAAAACCCATTGGTCAGTTCGACGACGACAGGCTGGGGCTTTGCATCATTTCTGTTGGGCGCATACAACTCGGCGACTTATGAATACGGAACGGCCGTGACGATCTTCCACCATTACGGCGGAGCGTTTTTGCAAGACGATTGGCGAGTCACTCGCAATCTGACATTGAATTTAGGATTGCGTTGGGATGTCGAAACCGGAACGCAAGAATCGCATGATCGGTTGACGACGTTTGATTTTCGCGCTCCTTCGCCGTTGGCGGGCAAAGTGCCGGTGCCTGCGGACCAGGTTGTTCGCGATCTGCGTCCGAACTTTCAGCAGGTGAATGGGCTGTTGCGGTTTGTAGATAAAGGCGAAGCCGAATGGGCAGCCGACAAAACACGCTTTGCTCCGCGCATTGGCGCCGCGTACCGCATTGGCAATGACATCACGGTGCGTGCTGGCTATTCCATCTTCTACTTGCCCGTGTCTGTCGAAAACCTGGGCTCGGTGGGATACAACTACACGATCAGCACCAGCCAGCCGAATCCGCTAACGCCGGAACAATTCCTCTCGAATCCGTTTCCGGCAGGGATTCCGACAATCATCGGCAAATCGCAAGGCGCAAATTCGCTGCTTGGCCAGAGCATCACGGCAGTGGATGATCGCATCATCGCCAGTTCGTACAATCAGGTTTGGAACCTGGCGATTCAAAAACTGATCGGCCGCGACTGGGTTGCTGAAGCCGCCTATGTTGGCAGCAAAGGCATCAACCTGCCGTTGAATAGTTTCAACATCAACCAACTGGATCCATCGTTGCAAAAACTGGGTAACGGCGTGTTGGGGACAAACGTTGCCAATCCGTTTTTCGGCTTGATCACCGATCCGAATTCCACGTTAAGCCGCGCAACGGTTGCTCGCAGTCAGTTGCTGCGCCCATTCCCGCAATATCCGGGCGTGACGTTTTCGCGTCCGCTGGCAAATATGGGCGACGCCGAATACAACTCGTTGCAATTGAAACTGCAAAAACGATTCACCAAAGGGTTGTCGTTGCTGACTCATTACACCTGGTCGAAATCTATGGACATCGGCGGGACGGGTAACGGCATTGCGTTTACCGACCCGACACCGATTCAAAACATTTACAACATCCGGGACGAGTGGTCGCTTTCGACTGCCGATGTGCCGCATCGGTTTGTAGCCAACGGAGTGTACGAGTTGCCGTTTGGCCATAAGAAAAAGTTCTTGGCCAACGCTCCGCGCATTGCCGACGCTTTGATTGGCGGCTGGCAAATCAGCGGCAGTTACACCTGGCAGCGTGGAACTCCACTGGCGGTGACGGCAATCAATCGGTTGGCCATTGGCAACGCGACGATGCGCGCCAGCTTTAACCCCGGAGTTGACCCGCGCTACGACATCAACGCTGCACGCGACAACGTTCGCAATAACGGGTTCTGGTTCAACACTGCCGCGTTCATCAATCCCAATGACGCGAAAGGTCCCACGAATCCGAACGGCCCAACGACAACGGATTCCACGCAGTTTGTTTTGGGCAACACCTCGCGCACGTTGAACAGTGTTCGCCGAGACAATTACATCAACCTGGATTTCGCTTTGTGGAAGACCTTCCGCATTACGGAACGAGTGCGATTTGAATTCCGCGGGGAATTCTTTAACGCGACCAATTACGTTGTGTTTGGAACTCCGGTGACGAACGTCAATGATTCGCAATTTGGCCGCGTGACAACCCAGTTGAACTCGCCGCGAAGGGTTCAATTGGCTGGACGCATCAACTTCTGATCTCGACCTGGCCACAGAACGCACAATCGGACTTCTTAGTTCCAGAGGTTCCTTCGTGTATTCTGTGGCCAAATTTTATTGTTCGAGGAGTTTGAGGATGAAGGTTGCTCGTTTGACTGCAATTGTTCTGTCAGGAATGTTTCTCGCAGGGACGATCTTCGGGGTTAACGCTCAGGAATCCAAAAAACAGGACCCAAGATTTCACCCGGTGCCGATGAATCCGGGACCGCTTGGCGCTGCCGGATACATTACCTTGCTGCCGATTGATGATCGCCCGGCGGTGGGGCAATTCGCGCAAATGATCGGAGCCGTTGCCGATCACAAAGTCACGATGCCGCCGAAAGAAATGCTTGGCCGATTTGCGCAGCCTGGCGACACCGCACGGATCGAGTCCTGGTTGAAGTCGCAGGATTATTCCAAAACCGATGCGCTGATTGTTTCCGTGGACATGCTGGCGTATGGCGGCCTGGTCGCTTCGCGGACTCACAAAGTCACGTTTGACGAGGCCAAAAAACGGTTGGAGTTTTTTCGCTGGTTCAAAGCGAAATATCCACGCGTTCCGATCTATGCCTTCAATGTGATTATGCGCGTTGCGCCGACGGCGACAGCGGCAACGCGGGGCGTGCACGACAAACTGGCTCGCTGGGCGGAATTGAAAGATCGCGTGCCCAAAACCGGCGATCAAAAACTGGCTGCGGAATTGGGGCAACTGACCAAAGATCTGTCGCCTGCGGTAATTGACGATTATCTGGCGGCGCGCAAACGCGACCTGCAACTGAATCTGGCGATGCTCGATCTGGTCAAAGCCGGAACGGTTAATGAACTGATTCTGCTGCAAGACGATGCGCGTCAGTTCGGGCTGCATCGCCAGGATCAAGCCGTGTTGCGCGCGAAGCTCAAAGAACTCAGCCTTGAATCGAAAGTGCCGATTTACAACGGCACCGACGAAGGTTCGTTGTCGCTGGTCAGCCGCGCCGTGCTGGACAAGTTTTTGTACAAGCTCAAAGTTGCTGTCATTTATTCTTCCGAAAAAAGCCGCGACCTGGTTTCGCCGTACGAAGACCATCCGCTGCAATTCACCGTCGAAAACCAGATTCGCGCCGCCGGAGGCATTCCGGTCAGCGAATTCGATCAAAGCGATTACCGGTTGTTCGTCAACGCGCCGGGAACGAGTGACGAAGAATTCGATCTGTTTTTGAAAAAGCTGCTGAAAGAACTGAAAGAGAATCGCCACATCGCGCTGGCTGACGTGTTATTTCCAAAGCCTCATTTCAGCGGAGCCGACGAACGCATCATTACCGCGCTGAAGCGCGAAAATCTGTTTGATCGTTTTGCCGGATACGCCGCTTGGAACACAGCGGGCAACACGCTGGGGACGACCATACCGCACGCAAACATGCGCGTCTTTTTCCGTTCGAAGCTCAATGACCGCGCCGACCGCGCTGCTCGCACCGAAGCCGCGCACCTGGAATTTTTGCTGAATCGGTTTGCAGGCGATTACCTCTATCACGACATCGTTCGGCTGGAGATCAACGCCCGGCTTCGCGCCGAAGCCAAAACCGACGAAGTCACTTACGAATTCACGCCGGAACGGTACGCGCAAATCAATCGCGAAGTCGCCGAGAAGCTGAAGGCGCAACTCAACCAATTCTTTGCGGA